>NZ_JXQS01000017.1:0-295 GCF_000834565.1 Rhodococcus sp. MEB064 | reverse complement strand
ACGGCCTGCTCACCTCCGTCATCGTGCACGTCGTCACCGACACCACCACCATCGCCGACTCCACCACCATGGCCGGCGACACTGCCGACGGCAATCCGGGGTTCCTCGTCGGCCACGGCGTCATCTCCCCCGACCACGTCGCCGACCTCGCCGACCGCGACGACGCCGTCATCCGCCCCGTCTCGACCACCAACCCCGCATCACAACCGGCCGATCCGTACCGCCCCTCCAGCGCCCTCGACACGTTCGTGCGCATCCGCGACCAGTACTGCACCTGGCCCGGCTGCAACCGTGG
>NZ_JXQS01000016.1:0-156822 GCF_000834565.1 Rhodococcus sp. MEB064 | reverse complement strand
ACATCTGACGCCGCCCTTCATCGGGCAGGGGATGGGTGCCGGCCTCCGCGACGCCTACAACCTGACGTGGAAGGTGGCCGGTGTGCTCGGCGGCACGTTGCCCGACGCCGCGCTGGACACGTATGAACAGGAGCGACGCCCGCACGCGCAGGCCATGATTCGACAGGCTGTCTCCGTCGGGTGGGCGATGAACGGCGGCGGTGACCGGACCGCCGCCCTTCGCCGCCGAGCGTTCCCGGTGCTGACCCACGTTCCGGGTCTCAGTTCGACGGTGACCGACAGTGCCACACCGCGATTGCATCGATCGTTGTTCGTCCGCGGTGGGTCGGTGGCGCCGTGGCGACTCGAAGGAACCCTCTGCCCGAATGCGACGACCGACGACGGAACGCGGTTCGACCGAGTGGCGCCGTTCCGATTCACGGTCGTGACCACGGATCTTCCCGAACGGGCGCAGAGGCAGGAGATCACGCGTCGAGGCGCGGAAGTCCTGCTGGTGACCCCGGGTTCGGAGCACGGCAGATGGTTGCGTCGCGGCCGAGCGAGCGCAGCGATCGTCCGTCCCGATCGGACCGTCATGGCCACCGGGCGATCACTGTCGGCGCTGCACACCCTTGTCCCCGCGCTCGGCCCCTCCGATCTGGACCGGTGATACGACGATGACTCCCGACTCCTCCATACCTCGCTACGAGCCCGACATCTACTCCACCGCAGCCATTCTCGATCCGCACCCGCACTATGCGGAGTTGCGGGCACTGGGTCCTGTCGTGTGGCTCTCTCGTCAGAAGGTCTACGCGATCACGCGATACGCCGACTGCAAAGCGGTGCTGCTCGACGACAACACGTTCATCTCCGGTGACGGCGTGGCCCTCAACCCCGTCGCCAACAGGCTCGGTCGGGGAACGACGCTGAACAGCGACGGGGACGAACACGCGCTCAAGCGGTCGGTGCTCGCTCATCGCCTCACTCCGAAGGCGTTGCGGACGATGACGGCAGCGGTGCAGGACAAGGCCGAACAGATCGTGGAGGCAGCCGTCGAGAAGCGGTGGGTCGACGGCGTCGAGGACCTCGCAACGGCACTTCCGTCGTCGATCGTCCCCGATCTGGTGGGATGGCCCGAGGACGGGCGCGAGAATCTGTTGCGCTGGGCAGGAGCAACATTCGACTCGCTGGGACCGCTCAACCGACACGCGGTCGGTGCAACGAGGGCGGCAGCGGAGATGATGGCGTTCTCGAAGCGCGTCGTCCGCGAGCGTTCGGTGCTCCCGGGCAGTATGGGGTCGGACGTTCTGGTCGCCGCGGACGAGAACCGGATCGAACGGTCGCAGTGTCCCGCACTCATGATCGACTATCTGGCCCCCTCGCTCGACACGACGATCGGGGCGATCTCCGGTGCGCTGCAGCTGTTCTCGACTCACCAGGATCAGTGGGACGTGATCCGCAACGATCCCGGTCTCATTCCCAATGCCGTCAACGAGGTCGTGCGCTTCGAATCGCCGCTTCGCGCGTTCTCCCGTCGTGCCGTACGGGAAGTCGAGGTCGGTGGTTCGGTCGTCCCGCGTGACGCGCGCGTGCTCGTGGTGTACGCGTCCGCGAACCGCGATCCCCGCGAATGGCACGATCCCGACACCTTCGACATCACCCGCGATGCCACCCGTCAACTCGGTTTCGGCTCGGGTGTGCACGGGTGCGCCGGCCAGGGACTCGCTCGCCTCGAAACCCAGACGATCCTCCGCGCCCTGGCCGAACGTGTGGTCCGTATCGAACCGGCCGGCGTCCCCGGCCGGGCCGTGAACAACATCATCCACCGATTCGACCGGCTCCCACTGGAACTGGTCACCACCGAGAGGACAGAGTCATGATCGTCGACGTCGACTGGGACCGTTGCGAGGGACACGGCATCTGCGCCGAGCAGGCGCCCGATGTGTTCAGCCTCGACGACGACGGCGAACTGCACCACGCCTTCGACGGCGCCGATCTTCCCGGTGAACTCGAGGCCGGCGCACGCGCTGCCGTGGGGGTCTGTCCGGTCGCTGCGCTGCGCGAGCGCACATGAGCGAGACCGCACCGCGGATCGTCATCGTCGGCGACTCCATCGCGGGCTGTACCGCCGCGCGGGAGCTCCGCGCGTTGAACCACGACGGTCCGATCACCATGATCGGCGGCGACCCGGACGGGTGCTACGCGCGACCACCGCTGTCCAAACGTGTTCTCGCCGAGGGGCTCGAGACATCGGACGCGTGGGATCTCTCCGACCTGGACGTGACCGTCGTGAACGCCCGCGCTACCGGGGTGGACCCGGATCGCGAGCTGGTCGTGCTCGCCGACGGGGACCCGGTGCCCTACGACGCACTCGTCGTCGCCACCGGAGCCGATGCGCGACGCCTCGCGACGCCCGGTCAGCGCGGAGAAACGGTGGTGCGCACCCTGGCCGACGCGCGCGCACTGCGGACGCGGCTCGAGACCGCGACGTCCGCGATCGTCGTCGGTGCGGGCTTCCTGGGCATGGAGATCGCGAGTGCCTGTGCAGCACGCGGTATCCCGGTCACCGTCGTCGATGTGGACGCGCCTCTGATGCGCATTCTCGGACCGTTCCTGTCCGAGGCGATCACGCGACGGGCAGCCTCGACATCGGTCGACATCCGCCGTGCGAAGGAACCTGTGGAGCTGATCGGCGATCCGGTGGGTGGGGTCCGGATCGACGGCAGTGAGCTCACCGCGGACCTCGTCGTGACGTGCGCAGGAGAAGTGCCGGCCACCGGGTGGCTCGAGACCAGCGGGATCGGCGACAGTCGCGGTGTCGCCGTCGACGACCTGTGTGCGACGTCCGTCACCGGGGTCTACGCCGCCGGCGACGTGACCTATGTCCGTACCGCCGACGACCGTCGACCGCGAACGCCGTTCTGGTCCGCGGCTATCGCGCAGGGCAAGGTGGCCGCCGCGTCGGCGCTCCGGGTCACTCCGCGCTGCGAGCCGTACGACGACTACTTCTGGACCGAGGTGTTGGGGGTCTCGATCAAGGTCGTCGGTCCGCTGCCGTTGTCGGGGGCTCCCACAGTGCTCGACGGATCGGTCGAGGACGGCGCCGCACTCCTGTCCTGGACACACGACGACGGTCGCAGGACCGTCGTGGCGTACGGCATGAAGAAAGCGGTGGGGGCTCTGCGGCGTCTGGCCGCCGCGGAGTGACGCCGAGCGATTAGGGGACGAGGGTGCCGATCTTCGCGGAGACGGTGGACTGGAGCACCTTGGCCACCACGATCGCGAGACCGGGAACGACGGCGTCGAAACCGATCGTGTAGTCGAGTGACGTGCCGCCGTCGGCGGTGGGAGTGAGTCGCTGGGTACCCCAGTGTCCGCGCAGCGGTGAGCCCTTGGTGATCTTGTACTCGATCAACGTGTTGGGCTCCGCCACCGTGGTGGTCTCGTGGAACGCGGGCAGGGGACCGAGTTTCAGGGACCGCGTGGATCCGACGCCGTTGCGCGAGGTGTCCCCGTCACGCACCCGGGTGATGTTCGCACCGAACATCGGCCCGAGGTTCTCGTGTTCGGACAACGCCGCGAACACGACGTCCGGGGACGAGGTGAAGGTGTGGGTGACGTGAACGCGCGTGGGTGCAGCCATGGGGACGACTCCTCTTCGACGGGAGACACGATCATGTCAGCATGGTCGGCGAGCGTGCTCCGGTGTACCCCGCGTGTCAGCGCCGCCAGTGCTCGACAGCCTCGGCGAGTGTCAGGACGTCGGCGTACTTCGCACGGAGGTCCAGCAGATTGGACTCGTGCATGCCCGGTTCCCGATCGCCGCACGCGTCGGCCACGACCAGCGGCCGGAAGCCGTGCTGCAGCGCGTCGGTAGCACTCGCACGGATACAGCCGCTGGTCGTCAGGCCACAGATGTACAGCGTGTCGATGCCCTGTGCCGTCAGAGTCGCGGCGAGGGACGTTCCGAAGAACGCGCTCGCGTACTGCTTGGTCACCACCGTCTCGCCGTCGAGCGGCCGTGGCTCGGGCGGGAAATCGCCGAGCGGAGAGCCCTCCTCGAACACCGTGAGAGCCGGAATCTTCTGCAGGAACAAACCTCCGTCGGCACCACCGGGCCGGTAGCTGACGCGGGTGAAGACCACCGGAACGCCGCTCTCGCGCGCCGCTGCGACCAGGGACGCGGCGGCGGCGACGGCGCGCTCGACAGGAGCGCGGAGCGGAGAGGAGTCGACGAGGTAGGCCTGCACGACGTCGACGACCAGCACCGCCGCGCTCCTGCCGGGGCCGAGATCGCCGGCGAAGCCCGACGCCTTGTACGAGCCGAGGGTATCGCTCACGCGCGCACTGCCTTCCGCACGTTCACGGGCGGGCGGGGAGCCGGCAGCCCTGTCTCCTCCTCGCATCGTTCGAGGATGACGTCGAGCGACGGGCCCTTGTCGAAGACGGTGATCTCGCCCCGCTCGTCGGACATCGACGCGCGCAGACTCGTCGAGTCCCCGACGTTCACGGCGCCCGCGTCGTCGAGAACGACGCCGTACCCGGTGCGCGCGCCCTCCGCGCTCACCAGACCGCGGCGCACCTCCAGGGCGACGAGTTCGGAATCGCGTGCGAGCGGGTCACCCCACCCGCCGCCACCCCAGGTGACGAAGTGCAGGACGTCGCCGCGCCGTACCTCGACGTCGTGGATCTTGCTGGGTAGTACCTCGGTCTCGCCGGTCGCCCGGACGATCCACTTCGTCCCCCGCGCACCGGGTTTGCCGCCGTTGACACCCCACGGGTAGGTGAGCCAGCGATCGTCGTGAATGGCGATGGTGCCCGGCTCCTCGAAGTAGTACGTGACGTCGACGCCGTTACCGCCGCGGTGCAGACCGGCGCCTCCGGTATCGGTGACGGTCTCCCACCGTTCGATGCGCAGCGGGTAGTACGACTCGAGGTACTCGCAGGGGATGTTGACGAACGACGGCCACAGCGAGTGCCCGTCGGGTCCGTCACCCATCGGCCGACCGGGGATGCCCCCGAATCCGATGGAGTACAGCTGGAACCACTCGCCGTCGCGTGCGCCACCGTCGTAGTGACCGGAATACATGAAGTGTGGCGACGACGAGAAGCCGGCGGCATTGAGGATCTCGGGGTTGTTCTTGCCGAGCAGTCCGCCGAAGAGGTCGAACACCCGGCCGATGCCGTGGTTGCGGCCATTGAGTGCCGCGGGATAGCGCGGCTTCCAGAACGAGTCCTCGGGAATGGTGACGTCGATGAGCGGATAGAACCCGTCGTTCCACAGAATCTGCGGATCGGCCACGGTGATGACGTAGATACCGAAGAACATCCGGACGAGATTCTCGTTGATGAAGTAGTTGATCGGCCCGACCGCCTGGGGGGCGGCCTTACTGAAGTCGAGGTGGATCTTCTCCCCGTGACGGGTCAGGGTGATCGCGAGTTCGTACGGCCCGTAACCACATCCGTCATCGCAGATAAAATCGCTGAATTCGATGGTCTCCCCGTCCACGAACAGCATGGCGAGAAGAACCTTCATGGCCTGGTAGTTGCGCTCGAGCAGAGCATCGAGCGCCGATAGGTAGACGTCGACACCGAACCGGTCGCACAATTCGACGATGCGCCGCGATGCCGTCGTGCAGGCGGCGACCAGACCGTTCAGGTCCGCTCGGTTCCAGTCGGGCTTGCGTACCTGATTGAGGATGATGTCGAGGGCTGTCTCGTTCAGCTGCCCTTCGCTGTAGAGCTTGAAGGGCGGAATGATGACGCCCTCCTCGAAGATGGTGTGCGCGTCCGTCGGCATCGACGACGGCGTCTTGCCGCCCACGTCGGACATGTGGCCGAACATCGACGACCAGCCGACGACGCGGCCGCTGTGGAAGATCGGCAGCACGATGAGCCAGTCGTTGGCGTGGCTGATCGCGGCGCCGCAGGCATAGGGATCGGACGTGAGCAGGATGTCGCCCTCACCGACGGTGCCGTTGAAATTGTCGAGGAAGTCGGGCACGGACAATCCGAACTGCCCGACGACCATCTTGCCGCTGGGATCGGCGATGAGCGGGAACTCGTCGTGTTGCTCGCGGATACCGGGGGACAATGCGGTGCGGAAAAGCACCTCGTCCATCTCCGCGCGGGCGTTGCGGAGCGCGTTCTCGATGATGTCGAGCGTGATCGGGTCGACCGGCACCGTGGTGAACGGAGTCGTCGAGGTCTCGATGATGGTGGCCATCAGTTCTCCTGCGTTCGAGGGTGTTCGGGGGTTACGACTGGACGGGCGCGATGAGCAGGCACGCGCTGGGGTGCACCGTGGCGGCGTGCCCGGAGAGCACCAACGTCGTCGAGTCCATCTCGGTGATGACCGCGGGACCGACGACGACGTTGCCGGCAGTCAACTTGGAGCGGTCGTAGATTCCGGCCGGCGCGTACTTGCCGTCCATCCACACCTCGTTCGTCGACACGAGAGCGGCCGACGGATCCTCGGTGCCGACGTCGAGGGCTTGGAACGCGACGTCCGGCCGAGGACCGCTGACGGTCACTCGGAGGTTGATCACTTCGCGCTCGTTCTTCAGCAGGAACGAGAACAGTCGCTGATGTTCCTCGTCGAACGCAGTTCCGAGCGTGGAGAGCAGGTCTCCCGAGTCGAGGGCTGTCGCGTCCAGGTCGACCGGAATCTCGAACCCCTGGCCCTGGTAGCGGAGGTCCACCTGGTACTTCGCCGTCTGCTGATCGGCGGGTACGCCCTCGGTGGTCAGGCGGGCGGCGGCCGACTCCGCGAGTTCGGCCAGCGCGGTGCGTAATTCGGCGTCGTCGATGTCGGAGAACGCGCGGATCATGGTTCGTGCGCTCTCGTCTCGCAGGCACGTGGTCGCGTCGCCGTACGCGCACAGCACGCCAGGAGACGGAGGCACGATCACCGGCCACGAACCGGTCAGTCGACCGAGGGCATTGGCGTGGAGGGGGCCGGCTCCACCGAACGACACCAGGGCGAAATCGCGGGGATCGAACCCCTGCTGCACACTGACCAGGCGCAGCGCGCCGAACATGTTCTCGTTGACGATGTCCACGATTCCCGACGCCGCTTCCTCGGGGCTCCCCAGACCGATGGCATCGGCCACGGTGGCGACGGCCTTGCGGCTCGCGTCGACGTCGAGCGTCACCTCGCCGCCGGCCAGGGCGGCAGGCAGGTAGCCGAGCACCACGTTGGCGTCGGTCACGGTCGGCTCGGTTCCGCCCTTCCCGTAGGCCGCCGGACCGGGATCGGCTCCTGCGGATTGGGGCCCGACCCGCAGTGCACGGGTCAATTCCGGGACGTGGGCGATGGATCCGCCGCCCGCTCCGACCGTCCGCACATCGACGCTCGTCGCGCGGACGGCGAGATCGCCGACCTTGGTCTCGCGTCCGATGCGGGGTTCTCCACCGAGCACCAGGGCCACGTCGGTCGACGTGCCGCCCATGTCGAAGGTCAGGAAATCCGTGAAGCCCGCCTGCTCGGCGAACCACACGGCGCCGGTCACGCCACCTGCGGGACCCGACAGCAACAGCGACACCGGCGATTCGGCGGCCTTTGCCGACTGGACGAGCCCGCCGTCGCTCCGCAGGATCGACAGGGGAGCGGTGATCCCTTTCTCCTGCAACGAGTTGTCGAGGTTGCGGACGTACCGTGACACCTCCGGCTGAACGTAGCTGTTCGCGACCGTGGTCAACGTCCGCTCGTACTCGCGCATCTCGGGCAGGACATGGCTCGAGATGGAAATCGGAATGCCGGGCAGCTCTTCCTCGGCCCAGGCCGCGACCTGCGTCTCGTGAACGTCGTTCGCGTAGGAGTTGATCAACGAGACGGTGAGGGCCTCGATGCCGGCTCCGGCCAGACGGCGCAGTTGTCCACGGGCCTGCTCCTCGTCGAGCGCCCGTATCTCGGAGCCGTCCGCGCCGATACGACCGACGATCTCGACGGTGTTCTCGAGTGCCGCGAGGGGTTCGGGTTTGGGCCAGATGATCCAGCCGGCAAGACCACCCGGGACGTACGAGCGTGCGATCTGCAGGACCTGCCGGAAGCCGTCCGTCGTCACCAGGCCGACGCGGGCTCCGCGTCCCTGCAGGATCGCGTTGGTAGCGACGGTGGTGCCGTGCAGCACCTGGCCGATGTCCGACGGGTCGATGTCCGCCTCGGCACACACTTTCGCGATTCCGTTGAGAACTCCGACGGACTGGTCCGCTGGTGTCGACGGTGTCTTCGCTCGGTAGGTGGTTCCGGTCGTCTCCTCGAGTAGCAGCACGTCGGTGAAAGTTCCGCCGACGTCGACGCCGAGTCGATAGCGCATGGTGTTCTCCCGTGATGTGAGGGTGAGAGGAGCGAGGGTCAGATGATGCCGCGCTCCGCGAGCGCCACCCGGTCGGATTCGGTGACTCCGAGCAGACCGCCGTAGATGTCGGCGTTGTGTTCTCCCAGTTCGGGTCCCGCGTGATGAACGGATCCTGGACTGTCACTCAGCTTGGGTACGACTCCGGCCATCGGGATCTCCCCGAAATCGGGGTGTGCGAGCCGCACGATGGCCTCGCGCGCCGCGAAGTGCGGATCGTCGAACATGTCCCGCGCCGTGTAGATGCGTCCGGCCGGAACCCCTGCCTCGTGCAGGACGTCGAGCACGGTGTCGGTGTCGAAGGCCGATGTCCAGGCTCCGACGATGTCGTCGAGCTCGGTCATGTTCTTCCCTCGCGCCTCGTGGTCGCGGTAGCGGGGGTCCTCGATCAGGTCGGTGCGGTCCATCGCCGTGACCAGGCGTCCGAACACCGAGTCCTGGTTTGCGGCAACGAGAATCATCTCCCCACCCTTCGTGGGGTACACGTTGCTCGGCGCGATGTTGGGGAGTACCGATCCGGTGCGTTCGCGCTGGTAGCCACCGATCTCGTATTCCGGCAGCAGCGATTCCATCATGGCCAGGACGGCTTCGTAGATGGCCGAGTCGACCAACTGCCCTCGACCCGTCCGCTCCCGATGGTGCACCGCGGTCAGGACACCGATGGTGGCGAACACCGCGGCGAGGGAATCGCCCAACGAGATGCCGCTTCGCGACGGCGGCATGTCCGCATTGCCCGTCACGTAGCGAATTCCGCCCATCGCCTCGCCGATCGAACCGAATCCTGCACGGGGAGAATAGGGTCCGTTCTGGCCGTAGCCGGTCACCCGCGCCATGATGAGTCGCGGGTTGATCTCGCGCATCTCCTCGAATCCGAGGCCCCACCGTTCGAGTGTGCCCGGCCGGAAATTCTCGACCACGATGTCGGCGTCGGCAATGATTCTGCGGGCCAGTGCCTGCCCTTCCTCGCTGCGGAGGTTACACGTCACCGACTTCTTGCCCCGCGCGACGACGGGCCACCACAGTGACTTGCCGTGCGGCTTCTCGCGGCCCCACTGACGCATCGGGTCGCCGGTGCCGGGTGGTTCCAGTTTGATCACCTCGGCGCCGAAGTCGGCGAGCAGCTGCCCGCAGAACGGCCCTGCCAGCAGTTGGCCCATCTCGACCACCCTGAGGTCGGACAGTGGTCCGGCGGTGGCTTCGCTCATTCGTCAGTCCTTCGAGTCGTCGGCAGTCAGTGATTGCAGCAGAACGTGTTTGGCGGCGCGGACGTGCGCGCGCATGACGGAGTCGGCCCATGTCTCGTCACCGGCGCGGAGGGCGGCGACCAGATCTCGGTGATGCGCGTGGCTCCGGGCGAGGTCCACCGGCGCGTAGCGGTGGAAGGTGCGCATCACGAGGGGCAGTTGGATGACCGCGCCGAGCATCGACATCAATCGCGTGCTGGCCGCTGCCGTGCGCACGATGGCGTGGAACTCGTCGTTGAGCTGAGCCATCAGGTCGAGCTGCTGCGCGGCGCCGTCCCTGGCGGCGGTCTCCATCAGGTCGCACAGCTCGCTCAGACGGTCGACGTCCTTGTCGTCGATGCGTGACGCGGCACGAGCGGCGGCCATGGCCTCCAGTGTCATGCGCAGGTCGTAGATCTCGTCCAGATCGTCGGCCGTCCACTGGTAGACGCGGGCGCCCTTGTGCGGCAGGACTTCGACGAGGCCCTCCATCTCGAGTTGCCTCAACGCCTCGCGGACCGGTGTTCGACTGGTGTCGGTGATCTCGGCCAACTCCACTTCGCCCAGCCGAGCACCGGGCGCATAGGTCCCTGCCACGATGGCCTCCCGGATGTGGGAGTACACGCGGTCCACAGCCCTGGTCATGGGCGACCCCGATCTGTTGCCGGATGAATTGTTCACAATGTAAGCCTGGATTCGGTTTCTGTCTCGATGTTTCGGATTAATTCGGTGTTACGGGTCTGCTATTGCATACAACGGGGCGCGGGTAGAGGATGGGCCGATGAGCCAGGTGCACCTTGTCGAGGTAGGCCCGCGTGACGGGCTTCAGAACGAGCAGACCCTGCTGTCGGTGGAGCAGAAGCTCGACTTGATCCACCGGAGCGTCGCGGCGGGCGTCCGACGGATCGAGGCCGTCAGCTTCGTCAACCCGAAGCGAGTCCCGCAGATGGCCGGCGCGGAAGAGGTCATGGCCGGCGTCGATCGCTCCGACGAGGTCTCCTACATCGGGCTGGTTCTGAACCGGCGAGGCCTCGACCGTGCACTCGCAGCACGCGTCGACGAGGTCAACGTGGTCGTCGTGGCATCCGAGGAATTCAGCCAGCGGAACCAGGGCTGCTCGGTGGACGAGGCCATCGCCGCCGCCCGCGACGTGATCCGCGAGGCCAGGGCAGCAGACGTCGCGGCCACCGTCACCATCGCCGCATCGTTCGGCTGCCCGTTCAGCGGCGAGGTCGACCCTGCATTCGTCGGGTCGATCATCGCGCAGCTCGCGGATTCGGGGCTGTCCGAGATCGCCCTTGCCGACACCATCGGCGTCGGTGTCCCCGCGCAGGTCCGTCGGTTGGCAGAAGTCGCGTCGACGAATGCACCCGGAATTCCTCAGCGGTGGCATTTCCACAACACCCGGAACACGGGCTACGCGAACGCTCTGACCGCCCTCGAGACCGGCGCGCACGCCCTCGACGCCAGCATCGGCGGCTTCGGTGGCTGCCCCTTCGCTCCTGCGGCGACAGGCAACATCGCCTCGGAGGACCTGGTCTACGCCCTCGACCGCTCAGGGGTCGAGACCGGCGTCGACATGCAGACGCTCATCGACGCGGCAGCGTGGCTGGGTACCGCCCTGGCCGAGGACGTGCCCGCGTTGCTGGGGCGTGCGGGTGGTTTCCCTTCGCGGTGAAGAGGTGGTCCCGCGGACGATCACTGTTTCCGCGGACGTTCCGTGTTCCCGCGGATGCTGCAACACCTACGGGAACAGGAAGTGTCAGCGGGAACGATCGGCCACGTCGACCGAGCGTGGCCTGACAGCGACGGCGAGGACAAGCAGAGCTGCTGCCGCGATTCCGCCGACGAGGAAACCCGTACCGGGGGTTCGGGAGTCGACCACCAGGCCGATGCCCGCGGCGGCGAGTGCTGCCCCGGCATTGACCGCGGTGTTGATCCAGCTCGACGCCTCGGTACGGACATCGGCTGTGGTGAGGTGATCGGAGAGCAGGTATCCGGTGACCAGTGCCGGCGCGATGCAGAAGCCCAGCAGGAACAGGCCGATGTGCAGCGTCGGAGCAGTCGAGAGCGGTGACAGCACGGTTGTCAGGACGGCCATGATCAGCACGGTGGTCAGTAGTCGACGGGTCAGCGAGCTTGCCCACTCGCGACGTCCGTACAGCAGGCCACCGCACACGCTTCCGGCTCCGAGCGCAGCCAGAAGTGTTCCGGCGGAACCGATGGAGCCACGGGCGTCGGCGAACGCCGTGGCAGCGACCTCCACAGTTCCGAGTACGACGCCGACCGCGGTCATCGCCGTGAGAACTCCGAGGAACCCGGCTCGTCGTAAGGGGCGGGACGACGGTGGAGCGGCGGTCACGCGAGGCCCGTGGCCACGCGAATGCGCACTCGTCGTCATGCCCACCGTGCCGATGATCGCGATGCATCCCGTGGTGACGAGAGCTGTCGACGGGGACATCGTGGTCACGAGCATGGCGCCGATGAGCGGTCCGATGGTGAACATCGACTCTTCACTCACCGCGTCGAGGCTGTAGGCACGTGTGCGAGTCGGGCCCGGAGGCGTCAGGGAACTCCAGACCACACGCATCGATGCGCCGAGCGGGGGAGGGAACAAGCCGACGGCGGCGCTGCCGGCGACGAGTGCCCACGATGCCGCCTCGGTCGCGGTCAGGATCGCGAGAACGACCAGGGCAGTAGCGAATCCGAGCGACAAGGCGAGTAGGGCGCGTCGCTGACCAGCGCGATCGACCAGGCGTGCGCGCCGGGGTAACGCGATGACGTTGGCCACTCCGAACGCTCCGGTGGCGGCGCCCGCGACGGCGAAGGATTTCGTGGCGTCCTGTATCGCGAGCAGGATGACGAGGCTGACCATCGCGAAGGCCAGCCGTCCGAGCAGTGCGGGGACGAAGACGCGTGCGGCACCGGGCAGTCGGACGATAGCGATGTAGCCGAGCGAGTCCACCGACGGAACGTCAGCGTGCGGTGGGCGCGCCGGCGGCCATCATGACGAAGACGGCATCGAGCTGGGCGCGGCCCTCGTCGACGTCGTGGTGCCGCTCGGCAATGTGGTTGAGCAGGGCACGCTGGAAGATACCGTCGAGCGTGATGTAGGTCGTGGCAGGCGTGAGAACCGGTGTGACACCGACCAGTTCGCAGTACCGCGCGACCACTCGCCAGATCATGTCTTCACGACGCTGTTCGATGTCGAGCACGTCGGAGCGGAAGGAGGAGTCGAACAGGCTCTGGTTCCTGAGGTCGTACCAGAGTCGGTGCACCCCGGCGTCGGCGACGAGAGTGCCGAAGAACATGTCGGCGAACGACGTCCGGAGTTCTTCGGCGGTGTCCGATCCCGAGACCACCTCGTCGTAGCGGGTGACGCAGACTTCCTCGTACTGCCGCACGGCGTGCGCGATGAGGTCGAGCTTGTCGGTGAAGTAGTAGTGCAGGACGCCGTGGGAGAACTCGGAGTTCTGGGCGATCTCGCGCAGGCTCGTCCGCGCGTAACCCAGCTCCGCGAGCGTCGCCAGAGTCGCGCGCGCCAGCTCGCCGCGGCGCGCCTCGAACTTGTCTCGAGAGCGCTCCTCCACGCGGCTACGGGGGTCTGCGGTCTGGGTCACAGCGTCAGCATACCGCTGCCCGGGACCACTTTGGACGACTGTCAAGATTTTCCTTGACGACTGTCAAGACTTGCTCCTAGTGTTGCGTGCATCACACCGCCCGGCGCTGTGATTCACGGTGACAACGCTTCGAACAAGGAGAGCGGACAATGACGAGTTACGACCTGACCGGACGAACGGCGCTGGTCACAGGCGGTGCGCAGGGCCTCGGTGCCGGTATGGCGCAGGCGCTCGCAGCAGCGGGAGCCTCCGTCGCCATCGCCGACATCAATGCCGCCGGCGGTCAGGAGACGGTCGAGGCACTGCGCGCAACGGGCGCCAAAGCGGAATTCGTCCAGCTCGACGTCACGGACGACGCCGCCTGGGAAGCGGCCGTCGAATCGACGATCGGTGCTCTCGGCGGACTCGACATCGTCGTGAACAACGCGGGCATCGAGGTCACCAGTCTGATCGCCGATCTCGACGCGGAGGCGGCCTCGGCGATGCTGCAGGTGAACGTCATCGGTACCGCACTCGGTGTGAAGCACGCGTTCCGCGCGATGCGGCCCGGCGGGAAGGCCGGCAAGGGCGGCTCGGTGGTCAACATCGCGTCGGTTGCCGCCACTATCGCGTTCCCCGGCATCAGCCTCTACTCGGCCACCAAATCGGGCATCGACCGGCTGACCCGGGTCGCGGCCGCCGAATCGGGAAAGCTCGGCTACGGCGTTCGCGTCAACTGCATCTACCCGGCACTGACACCGACCGCCATGGGCAACAAGCTGGCCGTCGACACGGCAGAGCTGGGGTTGTTCCCATCGGTGGAGGCAGCGGTCCAGACCGTCGTGGAGCTGACCCCGCTGGGTCGCCTCGGCCAGGTCGACGACATGGCCGACGCGGTCGTGTTCCTGTCCTCGGACGCCGCCAAGTTCATCACCGGTGCAGGCCTCCCCGTCGACGGCGGCATGGGCATGTAGCCCACGTCCCCAGCATCGACTCTCGCCCACCCCATACATCGAACGAGGAGATCAACCATGCCCACTGACAAGCGCGTCGTCGTCTACGGAGCGTCCGGCTACACCGGACGTCTCATCTGTGAATACCTGCGCGAGTACAACATTCCGTTCCTGGCCGCGGGCCGAGATCACGCCCGCCTGAAGGACGCGGTCAGCGCGGTGCCCGGGATCGACACCGTCGAGTACGACATCGTCGAGGTCGAGCACACGGTCGAGGCGTTGACGGACGCTTTCCGCGGTGCGTCCGTGGTGCTGAACACGGTGGGGCCCTTCGCCCGATACGGGCACGAGGTCGCCGAAGCGTGTCTCGCGATCGGCGCGCACTACACCGACACCAACGGTGAGCAGAACTGGATGATCGACGCGGAAGCGAAGTACGGCACCGAATTCGCCTCGCAGGGACTCGTTCTCACGCCCGGCCTGGCGCAGATGTATTCCATCGGTGAGATCGCGGCCAACATCTGCCTCGAGAACCCGGGTCTGAACAGTCTCGACATCCAGGTGTTCTGGAAGGGGCACCCTACGGTGGCGTCGACCAACACCATTCTCACCAACGCCGCATTCTCCAAGGCCTACTACCTGGAGGAGAACGAGTACGTGGAATGGCCGGCAGACGAGGGTCTCTACACCGTGAGCGTTCCGGGACAGCACGAACTGGGTCTCGCCTTGCCCTGGGGCGGTACGTCGCACCCCGTGTGGTTCAAGAACGACCCCCGCGTGACGACGGCCAAGGCGCTGGGTGGCGTGTTCAATCCGCCGCTGATGAAGGCAGTTCCGCTGTTGGTGGCGGCCGCTCTGGAACAGATGGAGGGCAAGTCGGACGAGGAGAAGTACCGCATCATCGACGAGCAGTCGTCGGCAATTCGTAGCGAGATGCCCCCGCGCGAGAATCCGCGTCTGAACACCTCCCTCGACTCGGTGTATGCGTCGGGTCCGCTGGGCCGCGCGCACTGCGTGATCCACGGCAACTCGAACTACAAGCAGACGGCGTTGCTCAACGCGCACGGTGCCGCTGCACTGCTGCAGGGAACTCCCCGCAAGGTGGGATTCGCCTCGAGCTGCGAGGCTTTCGGACACCGAGAATTGTTGGGAACGCTGCGGGCATTCGGTCTGGTGCTCGACCCGATCGTGTCCGTTCACCGCTGAGATGCGACTGTCGGACTATCTCGACAAAGGTGTCTCGATGGGCCGTGAGGCGCCGTGCCTCACGGCCGGCGGGGTGACCTCGACCTACGGGGAAGTCCACGACCGCTCCGTCGAGATCGCGAGTGCCCTGCAGCACGACGGGATCCGGACCGGGGAGCGCGTGGCGATCCTGTCGGGCAACGACCCACTTGCGCTCACCTGCGTGTTCGGTATCTCCCGTGCGGGCGCGGTGTGGTGTCCGGTGAACCCTCGGAACGAAGCCGACGAGAACCGGCAGTTGTTCGACCTGTTCGGCTGCCGGTTGCTGTTCTTCCAGTCGAAGTTCTCGGGGTTGGTCGACCGTATCCGCGGCGACCTTCCCCAGTTGGCCCGGCTGGTCTGCCTCGACGGAGAAATCGAGTGGGCGGTGCCCTTCGAGGCTTGGCTCGGCGAACACCGGGGTGAGTTGGACGTCGATCGGCATCCGGATCGGGGACTCTGCATGCTTGCCGGGACGGGAGGTACGACGGGAAAGCCGAAGGGAGTCAGGCTGACCGAGGACAACATGATGACCTCGACGGCGCTGGCGTTGATGAGCTACCCCTTCGGCGTGCGCCCACGCTATCTAGCGCTCGCGCCGCTCACCCACTCCGCCGGCGTGCTGACCTTCCCGATTCTGAGTCTCGGTGGGGAAGTGGTGATCATGCCTGCGCCCGACATCGGTCAGTTCCTCGAGCTGATCGACAGGCACCGGATCACGCACGCCTTCCTCCCTCCGACTGTCATCTACGGCGTGCTCGACCATCCGGATCTGGACAGTCGGGACCTGTCGTCTCTGCGATGCCTCTGGTACGGCGCCGCCCCGATGTCCCCGACGCGACTCGAGGAAGCGCTGACGCGCATCGGTCCGGTGCTGGGGCAGTTGTTCGGACAGACCGAGGCGCCGAACATGATCGCCACGCTGGCACCGGCGGATCACTTCCGGGCCGACGGTTCGGTGGCGACGGAGCGTCTGACATCGGCCGGTCGGCCCACCCCGTTGACGACGGTGGCGATCATGGCCGAGAGCGGTGAGCTGCTGAGCACGGGTGAGCGCGGGGAGATCGTCGTCAGGGGCCCGCTGGTCATGGACGGCTACCACGACAATCCCTCGGCGACAGCGGAAGTCGGTGCGCACGGGTGGCACCACACCGGTGACATCGGCTACCTCGACGACGAGGGCTTCCTCTACGTCGTGGACCGCGCGAAGGACATGATCATCACCGGCGGCTTCAACGTCTACTCGGCCGAAGTCGAGCAGGCCCTGCTCGCTCACCCGGCAGTGAAGGAGTCGGCGGTGGTGGGTCTCCCCGACGAGAAGTGGGGCGAACGGGTGGTGGCGGCCGTCGAACTGCGCGTCGGGCAGGAGGTGGATCCCGCCGCGCTGATCGCCTTCGTCAAAGAGCGCATCGGCAGCGTGAAGGCGCCGAAGGACATCGAGGTCTGGGATGTTCTGCCCCGGTCGAAGGTCGGAAAGATCCTGAAGAACGAGGTCAGGTACACCATGACGATGTAGTGCGTAAGGCGGGCGAGCCGGTTCCCGCGGTCGTTTCGTGTTGCCGCGGGCACTGCAACCGGCGCGGTACGACGGAACTCCCGCGGGAAGCGCCCCGCGCGAATGTGGCTCGACCTCTGTACACGGCGGAAGGCCGGGTCTACCGTAAACGGACCGAACGGTACGTTCAACCAGGAGGTCCACCATGTCTCGTCGAATCACCCGCACACTCGTCGGTGCCACCGTGGCAGGCGCCGGAGCCGCTGCCATCGTGTTGTCCGGCGGGGCAACGGCGTCCGCAGCACCGTCGATCGGCCCGCTCTACTTCCAGAGCTTCGGCGAGTTCTACTTCCCGCCCGCAAAGAATTGCCAGCAGACGGCAGCGGAATACCGGGAGCGAGGCGACAGCATCCTCGTGAACTGTGCTCCCGGCTTCGCCTTCGGCACGTACCAACTCGTCGGCATCCGCGCAGGCTTCGCTAGCTGAGCCCGAGCCCACCGGCGCAGTCGCTACGGTGGGCGGATGCCACTGTCGCCGCGAGTCCCGGACCTCGGAGCTCTCGATGTGATGGTGTCCGTTGCCCGGTTGGGAAGCATGACGGCAGCGGGCCGGGAACACGGGTTGAGTCAGCAGGCGGTCAGCGCGCGAGTGCGTGCGGCGGAGCGGGACATCGGTGTCCGCATCTTCGATCGCGGGACGAGCGGTGTCGCCCTGACCCCCGAGGGCGTAGCGGTCATGGAGTGGGCGGGCGGCATTCTCGACTCGGCCGAGAAGTTCGCGACCGGAGTGACATCGCTTCTGCACGAGGGCAATGCGACGCTGACCATCGCCGCCAGTATGACCGTCGCCGAGCACCTCGTGCCGGCGTGGATGTTGTCGATGCGCAGACAGTCGCCCGACGTCCAGGTGCAGATGCGACTGATGAACTCGGCGGACGTCGCCGAGCAGGTGCTGGACGGGCGCGCGGACATCGGCTTCGTCGAAGGGCCCGACGTGCCGGCCGGGCTCGGGGTCGCCGTCGTCGCGCATGACGAGTTGGTCATCGTCACCGGACCGGCCCACCCTTGGGCCGCCAGCCGCGAGGCCTCGGTGGAGCTGCTGCAGTCGACGGCTCTGGTGCAGCGCGAGCCGGGGTCGGGAACCCGCACCACGTACGAGAGTGCCGTCCGCCCGACGGTGCCGCCGCTCATCGAGCTCAACTCCGTCACCGCCGTGAAGTCTGCTGCCATATCGGCGAATGCACCGGCGGTGGTGTCGTCTCTCGCAGTGGAGGGGGAGCTTCGGAGTGGCGCGTTGGTGCGCATCGACGTTCCCGCTCTTTCGATGACGCGTGAGCTGCGCGCGGTCTGGAGCCTGTCTGCAGCACTGCGCGGTCCACGTCGCGACTTCCTCGACATCGCCCGGCAGTAGCCACAACCCGCGGTTGTGGGGTGACAAGAGCACGACCACTACTGATCGTCGCCGTCCCGGCGCACTGTGAAGGCATGACGACCTTCCGGACCGCGACATCGCACGGGCTGCTCCGCGATCTGGACTCGCCCGGCAGCGTGATCGAGCACATCACGCCGAACTGGTTCGCGTCGGTGATGGGGACCGGAATCGTCGCCACTGCCGCCGCGACGCTGCCTGTGCAGAATGTCGTGCTCCACGTGGCAGCCGTCGTCATGTGGCTGCTCGCCTCGACTGTCCTCGTCGTCGTGTCGACCCTGTTCGCCGCACACTGGCTCGCGCACCGCCGCGTCGCGCTGGCCCACGCGGCCCACCCCGTGATGATGCAGTTCTACGGCGCGCCGCCCATGGCTCTGCTCACCGTCGGTGCCGGTACGAGCCTCCTGGGTGCGGACATCCTCGGGCAGAGCCTGGCCACCTCGATCTTCGTCGTCCTCTGGACGGTGGGTACTGCCCTCGGACTCGCGACCAGCGTCGTCGTCCCGTACGTGATGATCACCCGCCGCCGCAGCGCCGACACGGTCGCGCTCCCGGCATGGCTGATGCCCGTGGTGCCGCCGATGGTCTCGGCATCCACCGGTGCACTTCTACTCCCACACATCGCCGACGGGCAGTGGCGGCTCGCGATGCTCGTCGGCTGCTACGCGCTGTTCGGATTGGCACTCGTGACCGGGCTGATGGTGACGACCGCGGTTCTCGGTCGACTGCTGCACGGCGCCGTCCTCCCGGTCCAGGCTGCACCGACGATATGGATCACCCTCGGCGTCATCGGCCAGTCCGTCACCGCCGCCAACCTCCTGGGCGCCGACGCGGCACTGGTGTTCACCGGTGATCGGAGCGAGGTGGCGGTGGTCCTGCGTGCGGCGGGCATCCTCTTCGGAACGGTGATGGGCGGCTTCGGAGCGTTGATGTTCGCCCTGGCCACGACGCTGACCGTGCACGCTGCGCGCCGAGGTCTGCGCTTCTCGTTGGCATGGTGGTCGTTCACCTTCCCCGTCGGAACATGCGTGACCGGTGCGGCGGCGTTGGGGCGCGCGCTGGAGTCGTCAGTCGTCGAGGCACTGGCGGTCGTGCTGTTCGCCGTGCTGGTGACGGCGTGGACGACGGTGGCGACGAGGACGGTGCGCGAGGCGTACCGCGGCCGGGTGTTTCTTCCGGCGTGAGAGTCGCACGACGGCGAAGTGGGCACACTGGAGGCATGGAGATCATCGGCCACCTCGACGAGGAGCAGTTCTGGACTCAGCAGCGCGCGATCGAGGATCAGATCCGCGCCGAGGCCACGACCTTTCCCACGTACGCCGTCACCACGTGGGACGGTCCGCGCGTACTGGGGCCGTGGGAGCGTGAGAACGACGTCCTCACCAGCGTCACGTTGCGCCACGGAGAGGTCGACTGGGACGGCGGCGACGTCGACACGCCCTTCGTGGAGGTCACGACGACGATGAAGGATCCGCACCGCAAGGCCCTGGCAGCGATGCTGTCCGCCATCGGCCTGACGCCGATGTCACCGGAGTACAAACGACGCCGCGAGGCGATCGCCGCCACGGACGCGCAGCGGGTGACCGTTCCCGTCGACGGCGTCGACGTGGACTTCGAGCTGCACGGTGGGGCCGAGCGGTGGTGGGCGTCCGCGCAGCTCGACGAGCACGGTGTGGTGATCGAGGGGCGTCGTCACGCCGTCGACGACGTCGTCTTGGCGTCCGAGTCGGACATGGAGCCGTACCTCGAGGGACTCCGCACGCGGATCCGCGCAGCGCGGGGCGAGTGATGGCCCTGCCGTCCCACGGTCGTTTCCCGTATTCGCCGATCACCGACCGTCCCCACCTCGAGTGGCCGGACGGAGCGTCGCTGGCCGTGTACGTGGCGGTCAACTGCGAACACTTCCCGTACGACGACGGATCTCCCGGCATCGGTTACACGCCGGCGATGGACCAGCCGAATTCGTACAACTGGGGGTGGCGTGAGTACGGCAACCGCGTCGGAGGCTTCGCGCTGGCTGACACGTTGCGGGACAACGGCATTCGGCCGACACTGCTGGTGAACTCGGAGATCTACGATCACGCCCCGGACCTGGTGGCGGCCTATCGCGCTCTGGGCGCCGACGTCGTGGCGCACGGGCGCACCAACGCCGAGCAACCCAACCAGCAGGATCCCGACGCGGAGCGCCGCTCCATCGCCCATGTTCGCCGCACCATCGAGATGAACGAGGGAACGCCACCGCGCGGGTGGATGAGCCCCGGTGCGAATCCCAGCCGCGTCACCGAAGACCTTCTGGCGGAACACGGATTCGAGTACACGCTGGACTGGCCGATCGACGACCAACCGGTATGGATGACGACGACCAGCGGGCCTTTGCTCGCGGTGCCCTATCCGCACGAGGTGAACGACCTACCGGTGTTCGTCCATCACCACGCGTCGGCCGCAGATTTCGAGTCGATCATCGTCGACTCGTTCGACGAGTTGAAGGAGCAGTCCCGTCGCGGTGCACGAGTTCTCGCGATATCGACACACACGTTCCTGACGGGACAACCCCACCGTCTCAGGCGTTTCCGTCGGGCGTTGGAGCACATGACGGCGAATGCCGACGGCGTCTGGTTCACCACCGCCGGCGACATCGCCGAGCACTATCGCAGGGTCACTCCGCCGTCCGAGTGATGTAGTCCTGCAGTTGCTCCTCGGTCAGGTTCGCCTCGGTCAACGCGGACAAGGCGTCGGGGTCCAGATTCTCCGAACTGCCGTCGGCGAATCGTCGGGCTCCCTCCGCGGTGACGCCGCGGGCGCGGAGTTCGGCGAACACGTCGTCGGTACTCATACGCCGGCCGGGAGCGCGCGTGCCGACACTCCTGCTCCCATGTTGTAGCCGAGGTGTCCGCCCAACGCACCTCCCAGGCCCGCCACCGCGAATCCCGCGAGTGCCAGCGCCTTCGACGTCGTGTCCGGCGGCGATGCGACCGGGTCCTTCGCGCGACGCTTGTACGACGCGGCGAAAAGTGTCAACGCCACAGCATTGGTGCCGGCGTGTACCAATCCGACTCGGCGCTGCTGCTCGTTGAGCGTCGACCACGTCGCCCACCCCGTCACCAACGCGGTCGGGGCTGTCACCAGACCGGCTCCGATGAGTCGTCGGGACGCGGCGCCGTTCCCGCCCGTGAGGTCGAGAAAGACCGCGCTGCTCCACAATCCGACCGACGAATACGCCATGATCGGGTGCATGGGGTGGCCGACGAACGTGCCGCGCAGCAGGCCGTCCACCGGAGTTCCCTCGAGGACCGATCGCAGTCGACCAGAGACCGCGTCGCTGACGGGATCGAGGAACGACGCCTTCTCGAACGGCTGGAACAGCGCTGTGAGGTTCATACCCTCGGGGATACCCGCCCGTCACCTGCGTAACCGCGGCGAACGGTGCGCTCCAGAATCCCCAGCGTGGCACGCAGCGAGGAACCCGAGACGACCGGGAAGATGTCCCGCTGACGCCAGTCGGGGTGGATGTCGGACCAGTCGTAGTAGGACGTGACGGTGGTTCCCTCGGTGCCGTCGTCGAACGTGTGCGGCGCCAGGGCGTAGCCGTAGCGGTGCCCGATGGGCGGACGCATGGTTCCGACGATGGTCCACGAGATGTCGCGGTCCTGCTCGAACGAGGCGATGGTGACCTCGACGTCGTAGGTGCCCATCGGGATGTCGCCGAGTGCCTCACGGTCCATGTGGACGGTGAAGGTGTCGCCGGCCGCCTGGACGGGCGAGCCGTCGGCGCCCATCAGCATGCCGGACCCGTCGATCGCCACGTGGCCCTGCGGGTCGCACAGCACTGCGAAGATGTCGGCGGCCGGAAGGGCCATCACTCGCCGGAATTCGATGCATTCGTCGGTCATGACCCCAGTCTGCACACCCGGCGGTCTGCACAACTGCAGTTCGGGGTTGCGCAGGTCGTCATTGAACCCGGCGGCGATGCAGCACACACTCGTGAGCATGACGGACCTCACAGGACGATCGGCGCTCGTGACCGGCGGCGCCAGCGGAATCGGTGCGGCGGTAGCCCGCCGTCTGGCCGGGAACGGTGCCACGGTCACCGTCGCCGACCTCGACGGGGACGCCGCTGCGGCGCTCGCGGACGAGATCGGTGGACGGCCGTGGCAGGTCGACCTGTCCGACGTCGACGCACTCGCCGACCTCACGCTCGAGACGGACATCCTGGTGAACAATGCGGGCATCCAGCACGTCTCGCCCATCGAGGACTTCGACCCGCTGATGTTCCGGCGAATCCTGACGTTGATGGTGGAAGCGCCCTTCCTGCTGGTGCGGGCGTCACTGCTCCACATGTACGAGTCGGGGTACGGCCGCATCGTGAACATGTCGTCGGTGCACGGGCTCCGAGCATCTGCCAACAAGTCCGCCTACGTGACCGCGAAGCACGCGATGGAGGGACTATCGAAGGTGACGGCCCTCGAGGGCGCGGAGCGGGGTGTGCGCAGCAACTGCGTCAACCCCGGCTACGTGCGAACTCCGTTGGTGGAGAAGCAGATCGCTGATCAGGCGCGCGTGCACGGCATTCCGGAATCCGAAGTTCTGGAGAAAGTGCTGCTCACGGAGAGTGCGATCAAGAGGATGGTCGAGCCCGCCGAGGTGGCCGCGCTGGTGGCGTTCCTCGTCGGCGACGACGCGTCGATGATCACGGGAGCGTCCTACACGATGGACGGCGGGTGGAGCGCGAGTTAGCCTCCGCTGGAAACCTTCTCGACGAACTCACGAGCGATGTCGCGCAGTTTGCGGTTGGTGCGCTGCGATTCGGAGGACAGCATTCTGAATGCGGCGTCACTGTCCACACCGTGCAGCGCCATCAGAATTCCCTTGGCCTGCTCGATGGGTGCACGGTGCTCGAGCGCATCCTGCAGCCCCGCGGCTACCTCACGTGCGGACCGCACGCGGGCATAGTCGCCGATAGCCGTCGACACCGTCGACGTGAGCAACGACAGAATCGACTCGTCCAGGGAATCGAAGGCCGCCGGTTCGGTGCCGTACAGATTGAACGACCCCAGCTTCAGGTCCTGTGTGTGCAGGGGCGCTGCCAGGAACGAGCGCACCCCTTCCTCGCGCGCCAGTCGGGCGAACTCGGGCCACCGCTGTTCGGCCGCGTCGACGTCGATACGAACGATCTCCCCGGTGCGCGCCGCCTCGATGCACGGTCCGTCGCCGACCGCGTACTGGTGTTCGTCGACTTCGAGGGTGAGTTCGTCCGTATGGACCGCGGTGTACGTCAGGCCGCCGAACAGGATGCTGACACCGCAACTCGATGCTCCGTCGATGGCCTCGTGCGCGATCTCGGCGGTCCGCTTCAGCAGGGCGGCCAGATGGTCGTCGTCGCGGACGCTGCCGCCGACGGCGGTGAGCATGGCGGCGAGTCTGCGCGGAGGAACGGACCCGGCGGCCACCTCGGTGACCAGGGCCGCGGCACGCGACGTCGACTCGTCTGCACCCGTGTGCATCGAGTCGGCTGTCGAGCCGGCCTCGGAATCCGTTGTGTCCACGATGGAGAATCATCTCACGAACCCAGCCCACCAGCACCGTGTCCGGTTGAGTTCACCGCCCAGCGGGTACCGCCCCTCATAGGTTCCCGTGTTGTCCGGACATCACGAGGCACCAGAGCCGTCAGGTGAAGAAGCCCGCCGATGACTCGGAAGACCCCACCTCGTGCCTGCGCACGGGGTGGGGTCTTTCGTGCGTCATAGTTGCGGTCATGAGTTCTGTGATGGAGCGGCTGCTGGACATCGCGCCGATCTGGGTCTTCCTGATCGTGTTCCTCCTCGTGTTCCTCGAGGACGCGATCTTCGTCGGCTTCGTCATTCCGGGTGAGACGGCGGCCGTCATCGGCGGGGTGGCGGCGAGTCAGGACCACCTCCACGTCGCCGCGATGGCGGCGGTGGTCGTGGCGGCAGCGATTCTCGGCGACTCCGTCGGATTCGAGATCGGCAAGCACTTCGGTCCGCGGCTGCTGGCGATGAAGGTGTTGGACTCACGGCGCGACAAGCTCGACAAGGCCCGCGACCTTCTCGCTCGGAAGGGTGGGTCCGCCGTCTTCCTCGGTCGTTTCGTGGCCTTCTTCCGCGCCGTGATGCCGGCACTGGCGGGCATGTCACGGATGCCCTATCCGAAGTTCCTGGCTTTCAACGCGATCGGCGGCCTGGTCTGGGGGATCGGCTTCGTCATGCTCGGGTTCGTGGCGGGCAACTCGTACGAGAAGGTCGCGAAGACGGTCGGGCGCGACGCCGCACTGATCGTCGTGGTGCTCGTCGTCGTGGCGATCATCGTGTGGCGTGTGCGCGCCCACCGGTCCGAGAAGAAGACGGGCTACGACCCCAGCGCCAGTACCGACAGCAGCTCGTAGGCGACGTGGGCGGCGGCGATGCCGGTGATCTCCGCGTGGTCGTACGCGGGCGCCACCTCGACGATGTCGGCGCCGACGATGTTCGCCCCCACCAGCCCACGCAACGTGTTCAGCAGTTCGCGGGATGTCATGCCCCCTGCCTCGGGCGTACCCGTTCCGGGGGCGTGCGCAGGATCGAGCACGTCGATGTCCACCGAGACGTAGACGGGCCCCGTGTCGAGACGTCGCCGCATGCGCTCGACGATGGACGCCACCCCGTCCGTCTCGTAGTCGTCGGAGCGGATGATCTGGAACCCGAGAACGGCGTCGTCCTCGAGGTCCTTCTTGCCGTAGAGCGGGCCGCGGATGCCGATGTGCTGCGAACGCTCGAGGTCGATCAACCCCTCCTCGCTGGCCCGCCGGAACGGCGTCCCGTGGGTGAACGGCGCCCCGAAGTAGGTGTCCCACGTGTCCAGGTGGGCGTCGAAGTGCAGGACGGCGATCGGCCCGTGGTCGCGGTGCAGCGCGCGCAGGATGGGCAGGGCGATGGTGTGGTCTCCGCCGAGTGTCAGCACCGTGCTGCCGTCCTTGCGTAGGTCGGTGATCGCGTGCTCGACGGTGGTGAGGGCCTCGGTGATGTCGAAAGGATTGACCCCGATGTCTCCGGCGTCGGCCACCTGGCGCTGCGCGAACGGTGACACGTCGAGCGCCGGGTTGTACGGCCGCAACAACTTCGACGACGCCCTGATGTGGGCCGGTCCGAAGCGCGCACCCGGCCGGTAGCTGACGCCGGAGTCGAAAGGAACGCCGAGAATGCTGACGTCGGCTCGCGACACCTGATCGAGTCGAGGGAGCCGCGCGAAGGTCGACGGCTCGGTGAAGCGGGGGTGCTTGGAAGCGTCGAGCGGGCCTCGGATCTCGGTCATGTGCAGGGATGTTTCCTCAACGGGCCCTGACAGTCAACACTTGTTTCCTGATGCTCGGCGAGGCATGATCCTTAGTCGTGTCCTCCACCGGTGCCCGACTTCGCGCGGCGCGAGCTGCCCGTCGGCTCACCCTCGATGCTCTCGCCGAGACTGTCGGAGTGACCAAGGGCTATCTGTCCAAGGTCGAGAACGACCGCGCCACGGCGTCGGTGGCCGTGCTGGTGAGACTCTGCGACGCGCTGTCCGTGCCGATGGGCTCGCTCTTCGACGACGTGCCGCCCGGCGACGTCGTGCGTGCCGACGCGTATCCGCCCATCGCCTTCGGCGGCGAGTCCCAGGTCGAGTACCTGCTGACTCCGCCGGGCGAGCAGCGGCTGCAGGTGATCCGTGGTGAGATCGCGTCCGGGGGAGGAAGCGGCGACGAGTCCTACGAGCTCCCGGCCGACGTGGGCTTCGTGCTCGTGCTGTCCGGCAGCCTCTCGGTGACGGTCGACGATCGGACCGTCCGCCTCGGCGACGGTGACGCGTTCACGTTCCCGCCGCATCGGCGACACAGCTTCCGCGCCGAGGCTCGTTCCACGGTGCTGTGGGTCCTCACCCCGTCACTTCCTTCCAGACACGAGAGCACCGGAAACGAGAAGGCCCCATGACAACGCCCGTCACTCCCGATAGCACCACCACGGAGGACCGCGAACCTCCCGTCACGATGTTCGGCCCCGACTTCCCGTTCGCGTACGACGATTACGTGTCCCACCCGGCAGGGCTGGGCTCGGTTCCGGCGGAGCGCCTCGGAACACGCGTCGCGATCGTCGGAGCCGGGCTGGCCGGCACCGTCGCGGCTCGGGAGCTGCTGCGCATGGGTCTCGAACCCGTCGTCTACGAGGCGGGCCGGCTCGGCGGCCGCATGCATTCGGTGTCCTTCGACGGCCACCCCGACATCGTCGCGGAGATGGGGGCGATGAGGTTTCCTCCGTCGTCGACCGCGCTGTTCCACTATCTCGATCACCTCGGCATCGAGACGACAGCGTTCCCCAACCCGCTTGCCGACGCGACGAGCAGCACGGTCATCGATCTCAAGGGCACCAGCCACTACGCACGACACCTGACGGATCTGCCCGACGAGTACGCGGAGGTCGCACAGGCGTGGCAGAAGACGCTCGAGGAGCAGTCCGAACTGGTGGCGCTGCAGCGCGCCATTCGGCTGCGCGACGTGGACGCGGTCAAGCGGATCTGGAACGACCTCGTGGTCCGACTGGACGACACCACGTTCTACGGATTCCTGGTCGACTCTCCCCACTTCGCCTCGTTCGCTCGGCGAGAGTTGTTCGGCCAGGTCGGTTTCGGGACCGGGGGCTGGGACACCGACTTCCCCAACTCCATCCTCGAGATCCTCCGCGTGGTGGCCACGGCCGCTGACGACCACCACCGCGGAATCGTGGGCGGCTCCACCCGGTTGCCGGCGGGGCTGTGGTCCGAGCAGGTGGAGGATGCGGCTCACTGGCCGGCCGGGACATCGGTCGAGTCCCTGCACGGCGGCGCAACTCGTCCGGGTGTGACGGAGATACGGCGTCGAGGTGAGCGGTACGCCGTGACCGACGAGGCCGGTGCCACCGAGGAGTTCGACGCCGTCGTCGTCACCGCGCAGAGCTGGATGCTGCTCAACACGATCGACACCGACGACGACCTGCTGCCCATCGACCACTGGACGGCCGTCGAGCGAACCCACTACATGGGGTCGACCAAGGTGTTCGTTCTCGTCGACAGACCGTTCTGGAAGGACGTCGACCCCGACACCGGTCGCGATCTGGTGAGCATGACGCTCACCGACCGGCTCAGTCGCGGGACCTATCTGCTCGATCACGGCGACGATCGACCCGGCGTGATCTGCTTGTCCTACACATGGAGCGACGACTCGTTGAAGCTGCTCCCGTTGTCGCCGGACGAGCGTCTGACGTTGATGTTGGGGTCGCTCGAGGAGATCTATCCGGGCGTCGATTTCCGGAGCCACATCATCTCGGATCCGGTGACGTTGTCCTGGGAGACCGAGCGCCATTTCATGGGTGCGTTCAAGGCCAATCTGCCCGGTCACTACCGGTATCAGGAGCGGTTGTTCTCGCACTTCGTCCAGCACGATCTGGACCCTCGTCACCGAGGGATCTTTCTCGCCGGCGACGACATTTCGTGGACTGCAGGATGGGCGGAAGGGGCCATCCAGACTGCCCTCAACGCGGTGTGGGGAGTGATGAACCATCTCGGCGGTGCGTCGCATCCGGACAACCCCGGTCCCGGCGACGTCTACGACCGGATCGCACCGATCAGGCTCGACGACTCGAATCGCCCCGTCCCGCGGAGCTGAACACTGCGGATCGGGACCGGCGAAGGAGCACGCCCGGTAGCGTCACCAGCGTGGTTCAGTTGCTCACACGCAGGCGCGATGCCGATACGGAGACCGCCCCGGCGACGGTCCCGGTGCGCACCGTGTCGCTGCAAGCTCTGGCCATCGTCCTGGTGTTGGCCGTCGCCGTACTCGTGTTCCAGCTGACGAGGCCGACGCCGGAGTCCGCGCCGCCCTCCGCGCCGCCCTCCGCGGCGTCCGTGCCGGCCGCGGACCTGCGTCCGACGTTCCTGACCGAGCCGGACCGGAACCTCGGCCCGCTGCGGCAGATCGCCAAGGCCAACCGCGCGACGGCCGAGGAGGAGTACGCGGCCGCCGTCGCCGTGCTCACGTCGGCAGCGAGTGCCGAAGAGAAGGATCGGCGGCTCTACGAACTGCCGCCGGCCGTCATCGGCGCGCGCATCGGCAACTACGCGCTGCCGGCCAAGGGCGCGTACACATCCGGGTTCGGGCCGAGGTGGGGAACTACGCACAACGGGATCGACATCGCCGGACCGATCGGAACCCCGATCCTCTCCGTGGCCGACGGCCAGGTCATCGAGGCGGGACCCGCCAGCGGATTCGGATTGTGGGTCCGCGTGCGTCACGACGACGGCACCGTGACCATCTATGGCCACGTGGACACCATTATCGCCGTCGCAGGGCAACGGGTTGCCGCGGGTCAGCAGATCGCGACGATGGGCAACCGGGGCGACTCGACGGGACCGCACCTGCACTTCGAGACCATCGTCGCCGACAAGCATGTCGACCCGGAACTGTGGCTCATCGGTCGCGGCATCTCGCTGGGGCCCACCAGCGACTGAGGCCACATCTGTCACTCCAGTAACATCGTCGGTATGAAACGGGCGATGATGGTGGCCGCACTCGCAGTGGCGGCATGTGCGGTGCCCGTCCACGCCGACGCGGAACCGGCGTCGTGTTCACCCTCGGGCGCCCATCCGCGCCCCGTCGTTCTCGTCCACGGCACCTGGGTCGACGGACCCGACACGTGGTCGACCCTGGCTCCCCAGCTCGGCGCCGAGGGCTACTGCGTGTTCACCCTCGAATACGGCTACCGCGCCGACCCTGGCTCCAACCTCCTGCAGACCTACGGCGGCGACGACATCGCCGCGTCGTCACGCGAATTGGCTACCTTCGTCGACGACGTCCGCGCCCGGACCGGCGCGGAACAGGTCGACATCGTCGGTCATTCGCAGGGCGGCGTCGTCGCGCGGCAGTACCTGAAGTTCGACGGGGGAGCCGGCGCGGTGCACACCCTGGTCACCCTGGGTGCGACCAACCACGGCACCACCTTCTCCGCAGGGCAGCTCATCGGATCACTCGCGGAGCAGTTCGGCCTTCCGGTCGGCGAAGTCGCCGCGGCAGCGGTCGGACCGTCGTTCGTGCAGCAGATGGTCGGATCGAACTTCCTCGGCGCTCTCAACGCGGACGGGGACACGGTTCCGGGTGTCGCCTACACCGTGATCGCCACGCGCTCCGACACTGTGTCCACGCCTCCCGAGAACACCTTCCTCACCGCGGGCCCCGGCGCGAGCGTCGACAACGTCTGGGTCCAGGACGGCTGTCCGCAGAACACGGCAACCCACATGGAGCTCACCAGCGATCCGCGAGCGGTGTGGATGATCCAGCGCGGCCTGGACCGTTCCTACGCCGATCGAGTGCCCAGCCCCTGCTGAGTGCTGGGGGTGCGCGGCTGGGGTGCCTGGCTGGCTGGCTGCAAGGGGTGTGCACACGGCTGGCGTGAAGTGAGCACCCGTTGCTGCAGGCTGCAGGGTGTGTGCGGTTGACGCAGGGGGTGTGCACTCGGCTGGCTGCACCTCGCCGCGGCGCCCGGCTGCAAGGGGTGTGCACACGGCTGGCGTGGAGTGAGCACCCGTTGCTGCAGGCTGCAGGGTGTGTGCGGTTCACGCAGGGGGTGTGCACTCGGATTTGCTGCACCCTTGCGTCGCAGTGCCGGCTGAAAAGAGTCCGCGCACAGCCGACTGCACCTCGCGCTGCTGCGCCCGGCTGCAAGGTGTGTGCACACGGCTGGCGTGAAGTGAGCACCCGTTGCTGCAGGTTGCAGGGTGGCACGCTTCACACGAGGGGTGTGCGCACGGGTTCCTGCACCCGGGAGCGCCGCGGTGCCGGCTGCAGGGGGTGTGCACACGGGTTCCTGCACCTCGCAGCGCCGCGGTGCCGGCTGCAGGGGGTGTGCACACAGCTCGCTGCACCCGACACCCCGCCGATTCTCACGTTCCGCCACCCTCACGCGTTTACTGATCGTGATGCTTCCGTTCGAGACTGTCGTGCAGACCCACGGCGCCGTGGTGCTGCGGGTGTGCCGCGCCGCGGTGGGTCCCGTCGATGCCGACGACGCGTGGTCGGAGACATTCCTGTCAGCTCTGCGCGCCTACCCGGACCTGCCGGCGGATGCGAATGTCCAGGCGTGGTTGGTGACCATCGCGCACCGCAAGGCGATCGACATGCACCGCGCGGCCGCGAGGCGGGCAGTGCCCACCGCCGAAGTGCCCGACCGTCACCTGACGGTCCCGGACGAGAACCATGCGTTGTGGGCCGCTGTCGCTGCACTGCCCGACACCCAGCGGCTGGCCGTCGCGTATCACCACATCGGCGGATTGCCGCACGCGGATGTTGCTGCGCTGCTGGGCAATTCGACCGCCGCGGCTCGGCGCGCCTGTGCCGACGGTATCGCCACCCTGAGAAGGACCACCACGAGGAGTGAGTTGCTGTGACTGCCCCGACGGACCTGACGGCTCTGCACGACCGACTTCTGCGTAGCGCCGAGAGGGAGGGCCTGCTGGACGTCGCCTACCGGACCATGGATTCACCCGTCGGCACGTTGCTGCTCGCGGCGACCGATGTCGGAGTGGTGCGCGTGGCGTTCGACGTCGAGGGCCACGACAGCGTCCTCGCGATGTTGGCGACGCGCATCAGCCCCAGGATCTTGAAGGCTCACGGGAGGCTGGACCCGGTCGCGCGCAGCCTCGACGCCTACTTCGCGGGTACGGGTCGACGCATGGACTTCGCCGTCGATCTGCAGCTCGCCTCCGGTTTCCGACGCGATGTCCTGGGCCGGCTGCAGCAGATTCCGTACGGGTCGACGCGCAGTTACGCCGCGATCGCCGCCGAGACCGCGAGTCCCGGCGCTGTCCGCGCTGTCGGGTCCGCGTGCGCGCACAACCCGTTGCCGCTGGTCATCCCCTGTCACCGCGTCGTCCGATCGGACGGGTCGCCCGGTCGCTATGTCGGGGGAGAGGACGCGAAGCTGGCATTGTTGGCACTCGAATCCTCGCCGCGGTGACCGGTATTACTCTCGGGGTATGTCCTCTGCTGCCGAAGTACCCGCGAATCTGATCCTGTCGCGTCGTGATCTCGAATTCCTGCTGTACGAATGGCTCGATGTCGAGTCCCTGACCGAGCGCAAGCGGTTCTCCGACCATTCCCGTGAGACGTTCGACGCGGTCATGGAGCTCAGTGAGCAGATCGCGGTGAAGCACTTCGCGCCGCACAACAAGAAGGCCGACGCGAACGAGCCGCACGTCGGCGACGACGGCAAGGTCGTCCTCATCCCCGAGGTCGAGCGGGCGCTGAAGGTGTTCAACGACGCAGGTCTGATCTCCGGGCAGTTCGACGACTCGCTCGGCGGGTTGCAGTTGCCGACGACGGTGTCGAAGGCGTCGCTCGCCTGGTTCCAGGCCGCGAACACCGGTACCGCCACGTACCCGTTCCTCACCATCGGCAACGCGAACCTGCTGATCGAGTACGGCGGCGAGGCGCTGGTGGACAAGTACGTGCGCCCGATGCTCGAGGGCCGTTTCCACGGCACGATGTGTCTGTCCGAGCCAGGAGCCGGATCGTCGCTCGCCTACATCACGACGAAAGCTGTCCCGCAGGATGACGGAACGTACGCGGTCAGCGGGACGAAGATGTGGATCTCGGGTGGCGAACACGAGCTGGGTGAGAACATCGTGCACCTCGTGCTGGCGAAGATCCCGGGCGGCCCGGCCGGCGTCAAGGGCATTTCGCTGTTCGTGGTCCCCAAGACGCTGGTGAACGAGGACGGCTCGCTCGGCGAACGCAACGACGTGAACCTGGTCGGCTTGAACCACAAGATGGGCTACCGCGGAACCACCAACACCCTGCTCGCTTTCGGTGAGAAAGGCGGCGCCACCGGATATCTGGTCGGCGAGCCGCACAAGGGCCTGTCGTACATGTTCAAGATGATGAACGAGGCCCGTATCGGTGTCGGCATGGGAGCGACCGCACTCGGATACACCGGGTACCTGCACTCGGTGGCCTACGCTCGCGATCGCGCACAGGGTCGCCCGGTGGGGGACAAGGATCCGGCCGCACCACAGGTGCCGATCATCGACCACGCCGACGTGCGCCGGATGCTGCTCGCCCAGAAGTCCTATGTCGAGGGCGGTCTGGCGTTGGGTCTGTACTGCTCGCGATTGGTCGACGAGCAGATCACCGGTGACCAGGAGGCTGCCGAGCGCGCGGGCTTCCTGCTCGACGTGCTCACCCCGATCGCCAAGGCATGGCCGTCGCAGTGGTGCCTCGAGGCCAACAATCTGGCCATCCAGGTGCACGGTGGCTACGGCTACACGCGCGACTACAACGTCGAGCAGTTCTACCGGGACAACCGACTGAACCCGATCCACGAGGGCACCAACGGAATTCAGGGCCTCGATCTGCTGGGGCGCAAGGTGGTCGCACAGGGCGGCCGAGGTCTGCAGCTGCTTGTCGACGCCGTGACGGCCACCATCGATGCGGCGTCGGGTGAGTACGCCGAGGCGTTGAAGGCGGCTCTCGATCGACTCGTCTCCGTCACCGGAACCGTGTGGGGACAGGGTGATCCGGAGGTCGCGCTCGCGAACTCCAGCGCCTACCTCGATGCGGCCGGTCACCTCGTCGTGGCGTGGTTGTGGCTCGATCAGCTCAACGCGGTGGGCGACAAGGAGGGTGCGTTCTACGACGGCAAACGAGTTGCCGCGCAGTACTTCTTCCGCTACGAGTTGCCCAAGACGGGGCCGATGTTCGATCTGCTGGTCTCCCTCGATCGCACGACTCTGGATCTCGACACGACGGTTCTGTGATCGGTCCGTCAGTCCCTGGCGCTCGCCAGGGCTGACGGCCACCAGATCTTCTTGCCGATGTCGTAGGACAGGGCCGGTACCAGGATGCTGCGGACGATGACGGTGTCCAGTAGAACTCCGAAGGCCACGGCGAACCCGAGTTCGGCGAGGAACACCAGCGGCAGCACGCCGAGCACGGCGAACGTCGCCGCCAGCACGACACCGGCGGAGGTGATGACGCCGCCGGTGACGGCTAGCCCGGTCAGGATGCCCTGGTGCGTACCGTGTTTCAGAGTTTCTTCGCGGACGCGTGTCATCAGGAAGATGTTGTAGTCGATTCCCAGCGCCACGAGGAACACGAAGGCGAACAGCGGGAACGACTGATCCGCACCGGCGAAGCCGAGCACGTGCTCGAACACCAGGCCGCACACTCCGAGTGTCGCCGCGAAGGACAGCACGACGGTGAGTATCAGGATGAGCGGAGCGACGATCGCTCGCAGCAGCGCGGCGAGCACCACGAAGATGACCACCAACACGATCGGGATGATGAGGTTCCGATCGTGGATCGACGCGTCCCGCACATCGACGGTGACGGCGGAACTTCCGCCCACGCGGACGTCCGCGTCGGGAAGGGCGTGCAGCGTCGCGCGCAGGGTCTGCACCGTGGACAGCGCTGCATCCGAGTCGTAGGGATCGGCGAGGACGGCGTTGATCATGATGCGTCCGTCGATGGGCTGGACCTGCAGATTCGCCGGGGCACACCCGGATTGGGCGGCTGCTGCCAGAGCGTCGGGTCCGAGTGTCCTGATCAGATCCTGGATCTTTGCGAAGTTGACCTGCACGCACACCGATCCCGGCGCCGTGGCGACGCCGGGCACCGCCGATGCTGCCGCGATCACGTCGTCCGTCGCCGAGGCGCGAGCGGTGATGACGGCGGGCGCTCCGGTGCCGGGGCCGAACTTCGCGTCGTAGAGTTCCTGGCCGGCCACGGCCGGCGGGCGATTCGTGAACGATTCGGTCGTGGTGATGCCGCCCGTGTCGAGGCCGGTGAATCCGACGATGCACAGCAGCAACAGCACGCTGGCGCCGATCCACGCCGGGCGGTGACGTCGGCCGATCGTGTCGGCGATCCGGCCCCATGCGCCGTGGGTGGCGATGCCCGACGCCTGATCCACGCGGGGTGTGCGAGGCCAGAAGACCCACCGACCGGCCAACGCCAAGGCCACCGGGAGGAACGTCATCATGACGAGAAGCGTCGCGGCGATGCCGATGGCGGCGACCGGCCCGAGGCTCTTGTTCGAGTTGAGTTCGGAGAAGCTCAGGCACAGCAGTCCGATGATCACCGTGGCCGCCGATGCCACGATGGCGGGTGCCGACTCCTTCCACGCGCGGATCATCGCGTCGAAGCGGCTGTCGTAATGGTGCAGCTCTTCCCGGTACCGCGAGATGAGCAGCAAGGCGTAGTCCGTTCCGGCCCCGAGGACCAGGACCGACTGGATGCCCTGGCTCTGGCCGGTGAGGGTCAGCAGATCCGCCTTGGCCAGGAAGTAGACGACGACCGAGGACAGGCCCAGGGCCAGCAGCGCCGACAGGATGGGGAAGAACCACAGCACCGGTGAGCGGTAGACCACCAGCAGGATCAGCACGACCACCAGCAGAGCTGCCCCCAGAAGGGCGCCGTCGAGGCCTTCGAACGCGTCGATGAACGCGACCAGGAGTCCGCCGGGGCCGGCGGGGAGGACGTCGAGCTTCTCCCCGGCTGCTGTCGTCGCGGTGTCGAGAACCTCCTGCTCGGTGGCGGCCAGTTCGTCTCCCGCAACCTCCGCACCGTCCTTGTTCGCCACCAGTGGGACGTAGAGCGCGGCGGTGCGACCGTCCTCGGAGTACTGCGGCGGAGTCATGGCCGTCGCATCGACGCCCTCGACTTCGGTGAGCGCCTGCCTCGCGGCCAGGACCGTGGCTCGGTCGTCGTCCGTGAGGGGATCGGGGCTGTCGAACATGACGAACCCGGGGATGGTCTGTACCGACAGGAACCCTGCACTCTCGGTATTCACGCGGGTCGATTCGGCCGACCCGGGCAGGTACGACGCGTTGTCGTTCTTCTGCACCTCGGAGAGTTTTCCTTGAAAAGGTCCACCGATCAGTCCGCCCAGGAACACCAGTACGGCGACGATCACGACGGAGATGACGGGGCGACACGCAGAGGCCATGGACGAGTACACCACCGCAAGCTCGTGATGGCGAGCACAGTGTACGAATCGAACTGACGCGCGGGAACGGCCCGAGTTTGTTTCACTATCGCTGTGACTCACCACATACATCGGGGCCGTATTTTCCACATCGCCGGTCAGCCGGTGGTGACAGGTGCTCGAGAAGCACTGGTCTTCGTGGACGACGGTGCTCTCGTCCTCGACCCCGACGGACTCGTCGCCTGGTGCGGGGAGCACTCGCAGTTGCCGACCGAGTACGAGTCGGCCACGGTGACCGACCACCGGCCGGCCTTCGTGCTGCCGGGTTTCGTGGACACCCACATCCACTTCCCGCAGACCTATGCCGGCGATTCCTACGGCGGTGGGCAGCTGCTGGAGTGGCTCGAGCGGTGCATCTTCCCGTCCGAGTCGAAGTTCGAGGACCCCGAGTTCGGACGCGCCGCGGCAGTCGAGTTCACGAACCAGCGTGTGCGGGCGGGCACCACCGCCGCCATGGTGTTCGGCTCGGCCTTCCCGGCGGCACAGGACGCGTTGTTCGAGGAGACCAGGCGCCGCGGCCTGCGCATCGTGAGCGGTCGCGGGATCCAGACGCGGGGCCCCGACTCCGCCGGACCTCTCTGCACCAGCGAGCAGGCCGCACTCGACCTGACGGCCGCGGAGGTCGAGAAGTGGCACGCGGCGGACACCGGCGACGTGGACACCGCGTTGTTGCACGTCGCTCTGGTACCCCGGTTCTCGCTCTCGGTGACCACCGAGACGCTTGCGGGCCTCGGCGACATGTACAGCGATCTGCGTGGTCGCGGCGTGTACGTGCACACCCACCTCAACGAGAACAATCGCCCCGGCACCGGTGAGGTCGACGCCACGAAGGCCGACTACCAGGTCGACTCCTACCTGGACACGTACGACGGAAAGTTCCTGCCCGGGTCGCGGATCGGCGGTGAAACCCTGCTGGGCCGGCGCACGATCATGGCGCACGCGGTGCACTGTCAGGACGGCGAGCTGGCGCGCATGGCCGAGACGGGTACGTCGATCTCCCACTGCCCGGTGTCACAACTGTTCCTCGGTTCGGGGACCATGCCGTGGAAGCGCACCGTGGCGTCCGGGGTCAATATCTCGCTCGGGACCGACCACGGAGGTGGCGACGAGTGGTTGATCTCCCGAGTCGCGAACGATGCCTTCAAGGTGCACATCACCGAACCGGGTGACGACGGTGTGTCCATGCACCCCGCGGAGATGTTGTTCGTGGCAACCCTCGGCGGTGCTCGCGCTCTCGACATGGAGAACCGATTCGGCAACTTCGACGTCGGCAAGGAAGCCGACTTCGTGGTGATCGATCCCGAGCGCTGGCCTGCCCTGAACAATGCGGTCACGCACGGCGCTCGTGCCGACGACGCAGAGATGGCGCGGGATCAGACGTTGTTCGCCCTGCTGATGCAATTGCGCGAACCGGCTGTCGCGCACGTGTACGTGCAGGGCCGGAAGATCGACGCGTAGAACAGTGAGCACTGCAACGGTTCTGGTGGTCTGTCACCCCACGTCGGTCGACGAGATGCGCGCCTGGGCCACGGAGGTCGAGGCCGTTGCGGCGTCCTCAGCGGGGTTCGTCGGACTCCATCTGGCGCAGGAGGGTGCTTCGGCAGTGGTGCTGCGGTTCGACGGTGCCGACCGGCTGACGTCGTTCCTCGACTCCCCGAAATGGACGCGACTGGTCGAAGCCGGTGCCGCGCACGGGGTGTTGCGCAGGTTCGGTGACGTGGTGATCGTCGACGGGGGTGCACCCCCGTCCGGAGTCGAGGTCTTCGTCCACGACGTGGCAACGCCTTCCCGAGACGAATTCCTCGCAGCTCAGCGTCATCTGACGACGCTGGGAGCCGACGCGTCCGGGCACGAGTTCTCGCTGGTATACGGCCCGGATGCGCTGCCCGGTGGAACGGAGGCATGGCTATCCGTCGTGAAGTTCCGCACCGATGCCCAGCTCGCGACGTGGTTGAGCTCCGCCGATCGGGGCTCCGCGTTGTCCATGGTGCGACCGCATCTCACGCGGGACTTCTCGACCTCCGCCGATATCGATCGCTTCGGATCGATCGTGCGCGTGCGGGACGGCGAATCCGAGGTCACGCCGAACTGGAAATCGGCCATGATGGTGCTCCTCGTGCTCTACCCGACGGTGATGCTGCTCTCGCGTTTCCTCGGCCCGCACCTCGACGCCGTGGGGATCGACCCGTGGCTGTCCATGTGGCTGAGCCAGATCGTGTCCGTCGGCGCCATGACGTGGTTCCTGATGCCGTGGGCGACCCGCGGCTTCGCCTGGTGGCTCGACCCGGAGCGCGGGGCCGGCCGACGCGTGTCGGTTCTCGGTGCGCTGGTGGTCGCCGGTGTGTACGCGGTGACGCTGGCGCTCTTCGCCTCGGTGCAGTGGCTGCAGTTCTGGGATTACGTCTGACTCGACTGTGTGGTCGGCCACTCCGGGGTGGTCGACCAGGACGGACACTGCTTAGATACAAGACGTGCGCAACACAGACGCAACCGTCTCGTCGTCCGATCGGGCGTACGCGACGGTCAAGGAACTCATCGTCTCCGGCGAGCTGCCGGGTGGTGAGCTGATCAGCGAGGGGCAGATCGCCGAGCGCACCGGCACCAGCCGCACCCCCGTCCGCGAAGCGTTCCTGCGACTCGCGGCCGAAGGATGGATGCGGCTCTACCCCAAACGCGGAGCCCTGGTCGTTCCGGTGGCACCGGACGAAGCGACGCACCTGGTCGCCGCTCGACGACTGGTCGAGACCGGATCACTCGAGGCATTCGCCCAGGACGCGGGGAGCCGAGCCTCCGCCACCGCGCAGATGCGGGAGAGTCTCGACCGGCAGCGCGTGCTCGCCGACTCGGGTGACTCTCTCGGCTTCGCCGCGGAGGACGCAGACTTCCACACCGTCGTCGTCACGCACGGGGACAACCCCCTGCTGTCGACCTTCTACTCAGGATTGCGTGACCGGCAGCGCCGCATGACCGCGAACTCCGTGGCACGTAACCCGGACGTGTTGTCGTCGATCATCGACGACCACACACGTCTCACCGCACTCGTCGAGCAGGGAGACGTCGCCGGTTACGACGCCGCCCTCGTCGACCACATGGCCGCAACGCATTCTCTGGCGTCGCGGCGGACAAGGACAGAATCCCGATGACCGTTCTGGATCGCGGAACCACCACTCGCACATGGCTGCCCGTCGCCTTGGGCATGCTCGCCGTCGCGTGGGGTGGCAACGAATTCACGCCGCTGCTCGTCATGTACCGCGAGGGCCACGGCTTCTCGCCCGTCATCGTCGACGTGTTCCTCTTCGCCTACGTCGTCGGCATCGTCCCGGCGCTGCTGATCGGCGGCCCGCTCTCCGATCGCTACGGTCGACGCCCCCTGATGCTCCCCGCGCCGGCCATCGCGGCGGCCGGGTCGATCATCATCGCCCTCGGATCGCACACCGCCCCGCTTCTGGCCACGGGCCGCGTGCTCAGCGGTGTCGCTCTCGGGTTGGGCATGGCGGTCGGCGGGAGCTGGCTCAAAGAACTGTCCGCCGACACGGTCGGAGCGGGTGCCCGCCGCGCCGCGATGTCGCTGACCGGCGGATTCGCCGTCGGCGCCGGTGTCGCCGGAGTGCTGGCGCAGTGGGCGCCGTGGCCCGAAGTGCTGCCGTACCTGGTGCACGTCGCTCTCGCGGCGATCGCCACAGCCGCCCTGATCGGTGTCCCGGAAACGCGGATGCGCAGCGAGAACGCCGGTTCGCTGATCGACGACCTGAAGATCCCGTCGGCGGGTCACCGCCGCTTCGTCACCGTGGTTCTCCCCACAGCGCCCTGGGTCTTCACCGCGGCCAGTGTCGCGTACGCGGTCCTGCCGGGCCTGATGGCGGACCATTCAGGATCGTTCCCCATCGCGTTCTCCGCACTGCTCGGTGTCGTCGCCCTGTCGTCCGGCTTCGCGATCCAGGCAGTGGGCCGACGGATCGACACCCCGCACAATGCACGGGCGATCATGGTCGCGCTCGCGATCATCGTGGTCGGCATGACCCTGGTCTCCGTCGCGGCGGACGTTCTCACCGTGCCGATGGCGCTGCTCGCTGCGGCGGTGCTCGGATGCGGGTACGGCATGGCGATGGTGTCGGGACTGCAGGAGGTCCAGCGCATCGCCGGACCGAACGACCTGGCCGGACTGACCGCCGTGTTCTACTCCGTCACGTATCTCGGCTTCGCCGTCCCGGCGATCCTGGCGGTGGTGGTCGAGCAGTTCCCCGGTTCGGTCACCTACCCGGAACTCTTCGTCGCCGGTGCAATTCTGGCGGCGTTGACCCTGGTGTTCGTGGGTCTGAAGGACGCCAGCTGGAGAAAGGCGCGCTGATCGGGGTCGACCCCGGTCAGGGCAGGCGGGGAAGCCGCTTCTTCCGCAGCCACGACTCCCAGAAGTCGTCGTCGCTGCCGTACTTCTTCGCCAGAGCGACGAAGTCGGCAGTGGCCACCGTCGAGTGCCGGAACGTGGTGGTCCACTCACGCAGCAGATCGAAGAACGGTCCGTCGCCGAGAGTGCGACGAAGAGCATGCAGCGCAAGGGCTCCGCGCTTGTAGACACGGTCGTCGAACATGTCGTCCGGTGTCGGATCCGCCAGGACGAGGTCCTGCGGAAGCGACGACAGCCGACTGTGCGCTCGCGTGGCTTCCTGATGCGCGGACGGACCGTTCGAGTTCTCGGACCAGATCCACTCGGAGTAGCAGGCGAATCCCTCGTGCAGCCAGATGTCGCTCCACCGACCGATGGTGAGGCTGTTGCCGAACCACTGGTGCGCGAGCTCGTGCGCGACCAGACGTTCGTACCCGCGGTCACCGGCGCAGTGGTTGGCGCCGAAGATCGACAAGGTCTGTGCCTCGATGGGGATTTCGAGTTCGTCGTCGGTGACGACGACGGCGTAGGAGTCGAACGGATACGGCCCGAACGACTCGACGAACGTCTCCATCATCTGCTGCTGGCGACCGAAGTCGTGGTCGAAGTTGCGCCGCAGACGCGCGGGCAGGACGGCGTCGACGGGAACCGGTGTGCTGCAGACCCGATGCCTCTCGTACAGGCCGATCTGCACCGTGGCCAGGTAGGTCGCCATCGGCTCCGGCTGCTCGTAGACCCACGTGGTGCGCGAGGACTTCACGTACGTGTGCGTCAGAGTTCCGTTGGATACGACGTGGTACGGCGAATCGGTCGTGACCGAGATGGTGTATGCCGCTTTGGAACTCGGGTGATCGTCGCACGGGAACCACGACGCGGCGCCGTTCGGCTGACTCGCGACGATGGCACCGTCGGTCAGTTCCTCCCAGCCGACCTCGCCCCAGACGCCCTTGATGGGTGCCGGGTTGCCGCTGTAGGCCACGGTGAGAACGAACGGGGTGCCCTCGGCGATCGGTCGCTGCGCCTTGACGGTGAGCTTCGCGCCGCGGTGGGTGAAGCGCACACCGCGCATTCCCGCGATACCGACCTTCGACGGCGACAACGCCGGACCCATGTCCAGGGAGAACTCGGAGATCTGTCGAGTGGTCACCGCGTGGACGACGGCTTTGCCCGACAGGCGGTTCGAGTGCACCTTGTATTCGAGGGACAGCTCGTAGCGATCGACGGAGTAGCCCCGGTTGCCGTTCTGCGGCAAGTACGGGTCGATCGGGGAATCGCGTGCCGCGCCGACGTCCTGGGTCATTTCTCGGTCCAGGGCGCGATGGGGTTGCCCTGCCACCGGCTGGACTCCGGCACGGTGTCACCGCGCATGACCAACGACGCCGGACCGACGGTCGCTCCTGCGCCGATTCCTGCCGCGGGGAGTGCGACGCAATGCGGGCCCAGAGTGGCGCCCGCCCCCAACGTGACCGTGTCCATGCTCATGATCCGATCATGGAACAGATGTGTCTGCACGACGCACCCTCTGTTGACGGTCGCGCCGTCGCCGAGTGTGATGAGGTCCGCCTCGGGCAACCAGTAGGTCTCACACCAGACTCCCTTCCCGATGTGTGCGCCGAGCCAACGGAGCCACAGGTTCAGAACCGGTGTTCCCTCCGCCGCCCGAGCGAACCACGGCGCCGCGACGACCTCCACGAATGTGTCGGCAACTTCGTTGCGCCACACGAACGAGCTCCACAGCGGGTGTTCCACCGCACCGATCCGACCGACCAGTGACCACTTCGCGGCGGCCGAGACGATCGCGGCGACAGCTCCCGCCACCAGTAGGACAACGCCGCTGAGGAGCGCGGCCGCCCAGTAACCGATCTCGCCGGCAATGGCGGTGAGGGCCGCGAGGACGCCGAAGCCGACGGCGAACGACACGACGACCGGGACGAGGCGACATGTCTCGACGACGGCGCGCGCGATCTTCAGCTTCCGCGGCGGATCGAAGGTGCGCGTGGTGTCCGACGAGTTGGGGGCGCGGCGCAGGCGTACGGGCGGGCTGCCCAGCCACGACGAACCGGACTTCGCCTTGGCCGGCGCCGCGGACAGCACCGCGACCAGACCGTTCTTGGGCACTCGACGTCCGGCGGCCGCCATCCCCGAGTTGCCGAGGAACGCACGCTTGCCCACCTTGGCTTCACCGAGGTGCATCCATCCGCCACCGAGTTCGTAGCTGGCGATCATCGTGTCGTCGGCAAGGAAGGCGCCGTCTCCGACGGTGGTGAACTTGGGAACCATCAGCACCGTCGACGCTTCGACGTCCTTGCCGATGTCGGCACCCAGCAGTCGCAGCCATCCCGGTGTCAGCAGGCTCGCATACAGCGGGAACAGGAACGTCCGAGCGGAGTCCATCAGGCGTTCCGTCGCCCACACCTGCCACCCGATCCGGCTGCGGACCGCGTGGTGCCCCGGTACGAGTCCGATGGACAGCAACCGGACCGATGCCAGAGTGATCGCCGCGAACACGATCAGCGAGATCAGGGCCGCCGGAGCGACGAGCGCGAATCCGAGACCGACGGCCCCGAGTCCCGTTCTGGCGTCCGAAATCCCGACGACGACGAGCAACAGACCCACAGCGATCGACACCAGAGGCAGTCCCGACAGCAGCAGCGAGGTCAGTCCGTAGACCGGCACCCATCCCCGTCCGCGCGGGGGCGCCGCGTCGGGCCACGGATGGGTGGCCTTGCCGACCTTCGCGGCCGGGGATCCCGACCACTGCTGACCGGCCTTGACCTTGCCCGAGACGGCGGACCCGGCGGTGATCTCGGCGTTGCGGCCGATGCGCGCCCCGGGCAGAAGTGTCGAACGCGCCCCGACCGTCGCGCCGGCTCCGACCTCGATCGAGCCGATGTGGACGACGTCGCCGTCGATCCAGTACCCCGACAGGTCGACCTCCGGTTCGAGCGCGCACCCGTCACCGAGAGTGAGCATGCCCGTCACCGGGGGCAACGTGTGCAGGTCGACGTCGCGCCCGACCGTCGCACCGAGAGCCCTTGCGTAGTAGACCATCCACGGTGCCCCGGACAGGTTCGATGCGCCGCTGGCGTCGGTGAGGCGATTGGCCGCCCACAACCTGAGGTGGACGCTCCCGCCGCGCGGGTGCGAACCCTCGGTCACGCCGCGCATGAGCGCGCGAGATCCGACGACGGACACAGCCATGCGTCCGACCGGGGTGACGAACAGCAGGAAGCCGAGTGCCAGCCACCACCACGACAGGGTGGGCAACCACGCGTGCGGGGAGACAGCCGACGCGAGGTTGGCCACGACGCCGAGCCAGGTGACCCATTGCAGCCCGGTCAGCGTCGTCAACGGCAGGGTGGCCAGTACCTGCGCGAGTTGCGCCGACCGCGGGGTCGGCGTCACGATCCGCTTCTCCGTCACGGGTGGCGGAACCAGTGAGTCGAGCAGCGCCACCAGCGAACCCAGCCGCGGGTGGTCGTAGAGTTGGGCCACGGTGATCTCGGGGAACCGCTCGCGCAGGCGAGTCACGAGCAGAGCCGCGGACAGCGAGCCGCCACCTGCTGCGAAGAAGTCGGCGTCCAGTGACCCGATCTCGGAGCCGAGCACGTCGCTCCACAACTCGGCCACCCATCCGGCCGTTCCGGCGAGAGCCGAGTCCTCGACGGGACCTCCGCGTCGGGGTAGCGGCCAGGGGAGCGCGGCGCGGTCCACCTTGCCGGACGTCCGCGTCGGCAGCTCGTCCACCAGTGCCAGTCGCGGAACCATCGCGGCCGGAAGTTGCTCTGCCAGAAGCTCTCGCGCGCGGACGGTGTCGAAGTCGGGGTCCGTGCTGACGAGGTACCCGACCAGGACAGGCGTGCCCGATCCGGTGGTGCGTACCGCTGCCGCCGCGCCGCTCACGCCGGGCAGGGACTGCAGCGCGTTGTCCACCTCACCCAACTCGATGCGTCGTCCGCCGACCTTCACCTGGTCGTCGGCACGGCCTTGGAACAGCAGCCCCTCCAGCTCGAGGCGCACGAGATCGCCACTGCGGTAGGCGCGTTCCCAGCCGAGGGACTCCATGGGTGCATACTTCTCGGCATCCTTCACCGGATCGAGGTAGCGGGCGAGCCCGACACCTCCGATCACGAGTTCGCCGACATCGCCGATCTGCACGGGTCGATCGTCGGGACCGACGACCGCCAGATCCCAACCGTCGAGGGGCAGGCCGATGCGGACCGGGCCGACGCCGTCCATCAGGGCGGCGCACGCGACGACGGTCGCCTCGGTGGGGCCGTACGTGTTCCACACTTCACGACCCGGAACAGCAAGGCGCTCAGCAAGATCGGGTGGGCAGGCCTCACCGCCGAAGATCAGCAGTCGAACGTCCTCCAATGCCTCGCGTGGCCACAGTGCGGCCAGCGTGGGCACCGTCGACACGACGCTGATGTCGCGGGCGACCAGCCACGGGCCGAGGTCCATGCCGCTGCGCACGAGCGAGCGGGGCGCGGGCACCAGGCAGGCGCCACTACGCCACGCCAGCCACATCTCTTCGCACGACGCATCGAAGGCCACCGAGAGCCCGGCCAGGACGCGGTCACCCGGACCCATCGGTCGATCCTGGAGGAACAGCCGTGCCTCGGCGTCGACGAAGGCAGCGGCATTGCGGTTGCTCACCGCGACGCCCTTGGGCTTACCCGTCGACCCCGAGGTGAAGATGACCCACGCATCGTCGTCGGGAGTGGGACGACCGACGTCGCGACCGGTACTCGGCGCGCCGGTGCTGGTGACTCCACCGGCGGAGATGATGGCCGTGACGCCCGCCTCGGAGAACACCATCTCGGCGCGCTCGTCCGGATCGTCGACATCGACGGGCACGTACGCGGCACCGGCGGCGATCACCGACAGGATCGCCGCGTACAGGGAGTAGCTACCCGACGGCATCCGCACGCCGACGCGGTCCCCGGCGCAGACGCCGTGCCGAGACAGCCAGCCCGCACCCTCGTCGATGTTGTCCATGAGTTCGGCGTAGCTGACCGTGGTCGTGCCGTCGTCGAGTGCAGGCGCATCGGGCCAGGAACGCGCGGTGGCCTCCAGGATGTCCACGAGGGTGCGCTCCGGCGCGGCCAGATGGGAGCGGACGTACTCCTCGGGAATGCTGATCTGCAGGGACAAGTCGGGCGGCCTCTCGGGGTGAACAGCACTTCTCACATTCGTGACGACACGTTATTGCACGGCTAGTTTGCGGGTTGGTGAACAACTCCGCTGTACGGCCGACACGACGAGAAGGAGTTGACAACTCTCGCTCCGCTTTGCCATTCTGCTTTCAGGTCACGAGTACCAGCATCAAGCCCCGGCTAGCTGGTCGGCAACCCTCCTCCGCGGTGGGGTGCTCCGGGTGACGACCAGGCTGCGTTCCGAGCACGGAACGCCGCAAGCGCGGATCGACGCTCACCTACTCGGCTATCGCCGTGCGTCGATCCCTCGACGGAGGGATTTCTCATGACCAGCACCCTGCAACGCCCGATCGCGTCGATCCACGGCAGCGAGCACGAGGTCACATGCACCGACGGACGTGTCGTCCGCTGTGCGGACTTCGATTACGCGGCGAGCGCGCCCGCACTGGACAGCGTCGTCGATCGAGTGCGAGAAGTGTTGCCCTACTGCGCAAGTGTGCATCGAGGTGCCGGATACAAGTCGCGTGTCTGCACCGCGGAGTACGAGGCCGCTCGGAACACCGTGCACGCGTTCTGCGGAGCGGACGACGACGATGTCGTGGTGTTCACCCGCAACACGACCGACGCCCTGAACTTGTTGGCGCGCTGTGTCCCCGGTGACACGGTGGTGCTGGACATCGAGCACCACGCGAACCTTCTTCCCTGGCGCAATCGCCGTGTCGTGCGGTCCGCGACCACGGTCCGCGAAACCCTCGACCGGTTGCGAGTCGAGTTGGCAACGAAACCCGCTGCGCTGCTGGCGATCACCGGCGCGTCCAACGTGACCGGAGAAGTGCTCCCGCTGGCGGAACTGGCGTCGCTCGCGCATTCGTTCGGCGCACGGATTCTCGTCGACGGTGCTCAGTTGGTTCCGCACCGTCCGGTCGACCTCACCGCGACCGGAATCGACTACCTCGCCTTCAGCGGCCACAAGCTGTACGCACCGTTCGGTGCCGGAGTGCTTGTGGGCCGCCGTGATTGGCTCGACCGTGCCGAGCCCTACCTGGCGGGTGGGGGAGCGACGCAGCACGTCGGAATCGACGACGGCCGCGAGAGCGTCGACATCCGGTGGGCCCCGTCGCCGGCGCGACACGAGGGCGGCACGCCGAATCTGCTGGGAGCGGTAGCGCTCGCCGCAGCGTGCGACGAGATCGTGCGCCTCGGTTTCGACGCCGTCGCCGACCACGATCACGAGTGCACCGAGGCGCTGATCCGCGGCTTGAGCGCGGTGGACGGGGTGCAGGTTCTGCGTGTCTGGTCCGACTCGGAGGACATCGTCGGCATCGTCTCCTTCGCAGTGGCCGGTGTCGATCCATCCGTTCTGGCCACGGCGCTCGCCGACGATCACGGCATCGCGGTGCGAGCCGGCAAGTTCTGCGCGCATCCGTTGCTGGATCGTCTCGGTGTCTCCGGCGGCGCCGTCCGCGCGAGCATCGGCCTGGGTACGACGCAGGGAGACGTCGACCGGCTCGTCGAGGCGGTCGCTGTGACGTGCCTCTCACTGCGGCGCCGCGTCACCACGGGCTCGTTAGCATGAGCAGCGTGATGAGAGGTGGGTTGTGGCATCGGCGACACGTCGACTACTGCCGCGCCACATCGAGTGCGTGTCCGGTCCGCTGACCACCCGACACGCTCGCCTCATCGACTGACTGGATCTCTCATGACCACCGTTCCACTCGACGCCCTCGTCGCCCTCGACCCGTCCGTAGCCGCGCAGGGCGCCGACATCGCTCCGCTGCAGTCGGACATCGTGCGCTTCTCGGCGGCGGACCTGTCCGAGGCACAGAACAAGTACGCCCGTCTGAAGGCGGACCACCCCGACTCGCGCGTGTTCGTCGATCTCGACGTCCACATCGCACCCGACGCCCGTACGGCCCGTCGAGACGTACTCGCGTCGGAGACGAAGCCCCGCGACGGCGTGCTGCAGTACGTCGGAACCGCGTCCGGGCTCGCAGGTCTCATCGCGGACATCGTGGCGGTCGACGTCGCGGACGGCGTGATCCTGCGGCCGATCGTCGATCGGTCGGCCGATGATGTCTTGCGGTCCATCGACACCGATGTCGTTCCCGCACTGGCGATCCGGCGCGTCCGAGCGTCCTGATCAGACGTCCGGGCCGACGTCCACGGCCAGCCCGGCGGTGATGCGCAGCAACTCCGAGTACGTCGTACGGAACGTCGTGTTCGGGTGGCCCGCTGCCGCCCACAACTGAGGGAACGCCGCGAGGGCCGTGTCGACGTAGGTGGGCAGATTGGTGGGGTGACCCACCGGAGCGATACCGCCGACGGGTTGACCGGTGGCGTCCTCGGCCACATCGCGAGGTGCGCGGGTGAGGATGCCCTCGACTCGTCGGCCCGTGGCGTCGAGGTCGACGTTGTGGGCGCCGGACACCAGGAACAGCACCGGATCGTCGTCGAGAAGCATCACCAGTGACTTGGTCACGGCACCCAGCTCGATCCCGCTCGCCGCAGCCGCCTGACGTGCGGTGTGCATCGGTTCCGGCCGGGTCACGACGACGCCGTGGTGACCGCGCGATATCAGAACGTCCGCGACGTGGGCCGCGCCGGGATGAGGAATCCGGGTCATGGTCGAAGGATATCGGCCGCGGCGGCTCGTCACCGGGTACTGGCTGTCCTGTGTGCTGACTATCCTTCGAGGATGACTACTGCCTATTCGACAGCCCCGTCCGGTGACGCGTGGAAAGCCTTCACCGTGACGGCCGAGAACCACGTCGCGACGGTGACACTCGTCGGTCCCGGCAAGGGCAACGCGATGGGGCCCGACTTCTGGTCCGAGCTACCGCTGATCTTCTCCGCGATCGATGCCGATCCGGAGGTTCGTGCAGTCGTACTCGCGGGATCGGGACGCAACTTCAGCTACGGCCTCGACCTGCCCGCCATGGCCGGCGACTTCGGAGCCGTCATGGGTGACAAGGCTCAGGCCGGTCCGCGCAGCACGTTCCACGACATGATCAAGCGGATGCAGGCGTCGATCAACGCTGTCGCCGATTGCCGCAAGCCCGTCGTCGCCGCCGTGCAGGGTTGGTGCATCGGAGGTGGCATCGACCTGATCTCGGCAGCCGACATCCGATACGCCAGTGCAGATGCGAAGTTCAGTGTCCGCGAGGTCAAGGTGGCCATCGTCGCCGACATGGGGTCCTTCGCGCGGCTGCCCGCCATCATCGGCGACGGTCATCTGCGGGAGCTGGCACTGACGGGCCGCGACATCGATGCGGCGCGCGCACTGCACATCGGCCTGGTCAACGACGTCTTCGACGACGCCGACGCGATGCTGGAGTATGCTCGTCGCACCGCTGCCGAGATCGCCGCGAACCCGCCCCTGGTCGTGCACGGGATCAAGTCGGTATTGGACCACAATCGCGTTGCGGCCGTGGATGATTCGTTGCGATACGTCGCAGCGTGGAACGCCGCGTTCCTGCCGTCCGAGGACCTGGCCGAAGCGATCACGTCCGTCTTCGAGAAGCGCCCCCCGACGTTCCAGGGCAAATAGAGCGGCCAGGGCAAGTAGACGGCCGGAACGGCCCGATCAGCGGAAGGCGCTCTTCGGGTCGTTCCACAGCTGGTCGGTGAAGTCCTCGAGAACGACCAGCACGACGGAATCCTCCGCGCGACGCAGGATCGACTTGCTGGCGCGCACCTGCAGGATGTCGCCCTTCGAATCGCTCATGCGCCACAGCGAATCCGCGCGGGTAGCGACGGTGGTCAGAAAGGTCTCGGCGATGTTGACGCCGAGCGGCTCGCTCGCCGGGAAGATGTCCTGGAGCGACAGTGCGTCGTCCGAGCGAGGGTTCTCCTCGTCGAAGCCCATGAGCTCGTCGAAGGCCTCGTTGGCGAACACCACGGAACCGCCGGGCTCAACTGCCAGCACCGGGACGGGAATGCGGTCCAGCACCACGGTGACCGGCAGTGACGGGAACTGAGTAGGGGTGGAGATAGCCTCCGAAGTGGAGTTTCTCCGGTCGCTGACAGCGTCACTCATCGCTCGTACCGCACCCTATCGTCGTCGATCGCGTCGTCGGTGTATCCGTCGATGTCTCTCGTGCACATCTCCACCGGAGACGTCCGGGAGCGATGCTATCAGCGGAGCATGCAACCCGGACCGAAGAACAGCCAGGGTCCGGGTTGCCTGCGCGAACGGTGGATCAGTGGGCGCCGTTGTTCTTCAGACGCTCGATCGACGCGGTGACTTCGGCTTCGGCTTCCGCGCGGCCGACCCAGTCGGATCCGGTGACGTGCTTGTTGGGCTCGAGGTCCTTGTAGTGCACGAAGAAGTGCTCGATGGCGTCGAGTTCGAACTTCGAGACGTCCGACAGATCCTGGATGTGATCCCACCGCGGGTCTCCCGCGGGAACGCACAGCACCTTGTCGTCGCCGCCGGCTTCGTCCACCATCTTGAACATCGCGACCGGGCGGGCCTCGACCAGGACACCGGGGAAGACCGACTCGGGCAGCAGGACGAAGGCGTCCAGCGGATCGCCGTCCTCACCCAGGGTGTTCTCGATGAATCCGTAGTCCGCGGGATATCCCATCGCCGTGTAGAGGTAGCGGTCCAGGCGCAGGCGCCCGGATTCGTGATCGACCTCGTACTTGTTGCGCTGACCCTTGGGGATCTCGATGGTCACGTCGAACTTCACGTGCTCTGTCCTTTGCTCGGTGGCCACGTTCGTCTGGCGGCGCCCTGTTCACAGGCACCGGTGGTCAGACAGTAACCGTCCGCCCAGTCTCGGTTCGAGTGAAGGGTCGATAGGCTGCAGCGAGTGACCGACGAGCGAGGAGTGACGTGAGTTCAGGTAAGCGTCCCACCGGGCCGAGGCTCCGCACGCGGATCGGACTGGTCGTCGCGGCGCTCGCGATCCTCGTCGCGGCCGTGGTGGGCGTCGCTCTGATCACCCCGACGTTCATCGACGACACCGGTACCGACGTGGCGCTCGCGCCGGAACCGGCGCCGATCCTCCCCGCTCCCGCGGTGGTTCCCGTGTCGCCGGACGCTCCCGCGCCGAGTCCTGCGGGACTGCAAGCCGTGCTGACGCCGGCATTGCAGAATCCGGACCTCGGCCGCTTCACCGGCACCGTGGCCGACGCCGCCACCGGGCAGGTGCTGTGGAGCGTCGATGCGGACTCCCCGATGACTCCGGCGTCGACGACGAAGATCCTGACCGCCGCCGCAGCGATGATGGCCCTACCCGCCGATCACCGTGTCACCACCAAAGTCGTTGCCGGAGAAGCGCCCGGTCAGGTCGTCCTCACCGGCGAAGGAGATCCGACACTCACCGCGGAGCCTGTCGGCCGACCCGGTTTCTACGACGGCGGTGCGCGTATCGACGATCTGGCCGAGCAGATTCGCAAGACCGGGACGGCGGTCACCTCGATCGCCGTCGACGGCAGCGCGTACAGCGGGCCGTCGTCCGCACAGGGCTGGTTCCCGGCAGACGTCGCTGCGGGATACATCGCTCCCATCGAGCCCGTCACGCTCGACGGCGGACGCAGCGTTCCCACCGTGGACGAATCGCCGCGCAGCGCGACTCCCGGTCTCGATGCGGGCCGAGCGCTCGCGCGCGCCCTGGGCCTCGACCCCGCGATCGTGACGGACGGGCGGGCTCAGCAGGGGGCCGGATCGCTCGCGACCGTGCAGTCGGCGCCGCTGCGGCAGCGGCTCTCCCAGATGCTCGGGTTCTCCGACAACGTCCTCGCCGAGGCCGTCGGCCGCGAGGTGGCGGAGTCGCAGGGCGGCCCGGCCTCGTTCGACGGCGCGACGGCAGCCGTGCTGAGCGTGCTGACGAAGAACGGCGTGGACGTGTCGGGTGTGGTCCTCGAGGACACCAGCGGTCTGTCCGTCGACAATCTGATCCCCTCGCGCGTCCTCGGGCAGATCGTCACGACGGCAGCCGGCGGCGGCGGCGAGCAGACTCTGCGTCCGATGCTCGACTACCTCCCCGTGGCCGGCGCCACCGGCACTCTCGCCGCCCGGTACGCCTCCGGCGACCGCACCGCGGCCGGCTGGTTGCGGGCCAAGACGGGAACGCTCTCGACCGCCAGTGCGTTGGCCGGATACGTCGTCGATCAGAGTGGTCGCGTCCTGACCTTCGCTCTCATGTCCAACGATCGGCCACCCGAGGTCGGTCGACCCGCGCTCGACGCGCTCGCGTCGACGCTCAGGTCGTGTGGATGTACGTGAGCGAGCAGGCGATCCGAAGAGGGTAGGTACGCGGTATGGGTGATTCCGGTGTGATCGATTGGGGTTTCGCCGCGCGGTCGGGAGCCCGGTTGGCTCCGAGCGGTCCGAAGATGACGCGGTACACCGAGGACGCCGCGCTGGCCGAGTTGGCCGACGCGTCCGTTCGAGCGGAGGGCCCTGTCCGTGAGGTCACCGGACTGGCCGACGGCCTGCCCGTTCCCGCTGCTCGGGTCATCGACCGGCCGGAGTGGATCGAGGCGGCGTCGGAGTCGATGAGGCACCTGGTGAGCGTCTCCGACGATGGGTCCGACGAGGGCTCGTCCTTCCTCGGTGGCAAGCCCGGCGGACTTCAGGCAGGTGCGATGCTGGCCTTCCTGTCGACGGCGATCCTGGGGCAGTACGACCCGTTCACCGGTCCCGACGGCACGCTGCTGCTGGTGGCGCCGAACATCGTCGCGGTCGAACGATCCCTGCGACTGCGACCCAGCGACTTCCGCCTGTGGGTGTGCCTGCACGAGGTGACGCACCGCGTCCAGTTCTCGTCCTCGCCCTGGTTGGCGACGTACATGAAGGACACCGTCGGAGTGCTCCAGGACGGTGCCGACGAGCCCATGTCCGATGTCGTCGCACGGTTGACCGAGGCGGTGCGCGCCCGAGGTCGCAGCGGCGATGACGGCGGCATCATCGGGCTGCTCCGCGCGACGCAGGCACCGGCGCAGCAGGAGGCTCTCGACCGGCTTCTGGTGCTCGGAACGTTGCTCGAGGGCCATGCCGACCACGTCATGGATGCTGTCGGTCCCGCCGTCGTGCCGTCGGTGACGGCGATCCGGCAGGCCTTCGACCGCCGGCGGACCCGCAAGCAGAACCCGGTGCAGCGCATCCTTCGCGCCCTCCTGGGTATGGACGCCAAGATGGCGCAGTACGTGCGCGGCAAGGCGTTCGTGGACGCCGTGGTCGAGCAGGTCGGCATGGAGCAGTTCAACACGATCTGGACCGATGCCGACACGCTGCCGTTGATGTCGGAGATCGAGTCTCCCGAGCGGTGGACGGCGCGCGTACTGGGATGACAGGGCAGCCGCCGCACTTCCCGGAGGGGCCGAATCTGCTGCTCGTGCGGCACGCAGTCCGGTCGTGGATCACTGATCGATCCGTGAACGACACTGTGTGCGTGGGTCTCTCGGGAGGGGCGGATTCTCTGGCGCTGACTGCCGCGTGCGTCGCGGAGGCTCTTCGAGTGCGCGCCGTGGTGGTGGATCACGCTCTGCAACCCGGGTCGGCCGACGTCGCGGAGGCCGCCGCGGAGCGAGCGCGCGACCTGGGATGCGACTCCGCGGAGGTCGTGACCGTCGTCGTCGACGGTCCCGGCGGACCCGAGGCCGCCGCGCGACGGGCGCGGTATGCGGCGCTGGACTCCGTTCGCGGCGAGTTGCCGGTCCTTCTAGGACACACGCTCGACGACCAGGCCGAAACGGTTCTCCTCGGTCTCGCCCGCGGATCCGGTCCGCGCTCTCTGCGCGGGATGGCCCCGTGGGACGCGCCCTACGGCCGCCCCCTGCTCGGAGTGCGGCGGAGTGCCACGGTCGGTGCGTGCGCGGAGCTGGGACTCGACCCGTGGCAGGACCCGCAGAACACCGACCCCTCGTTCACCAGGGTCCGGCTGCGTCACGAGGTGCTCCCGTTGCTGGAGGACGTGCTCCGTGGCGGGGTCGCCGACGCGCTGGCCAGAACCGCCGAGCAGCTGCGGGAGGACGGTGACGTGCTCGACGCGCGAGCTGCCGAGCTGCTGGACCTGACCGTCGACCACGGGGCGCTGGAACTGGCGCCGTTGTCCGACGTTCCGGCCGCGATACGCCGTCGTGTCGTACGCGAGTGGTTGGGTACTCATGGAGTGCCGGTGCGCAGCGACGGACAGCTGCGAGCGGTGGACGATCTGATCGGGCGGTGGCGCGGGCAGGGCGGCGTCGCGGTGGCCGGCGGCACTCACGGCGAGAGGTTGGTTGCGGTGAGGCGACGTGGCAAGCTCCACCTTGTCCGGCAGACAGACCGAACCAGGCTCGAATGAAGGGACACCCGTGTACGAGGGCGACATCGCATCGATCCTGATCTCCGAAGAGGAGATCGAAACGCGTATCGCCGAGCTGGCCGAGGAGATCGCCCAGCGCTATCCCGTCGGTGGGCCCGAAGGCGATCTGTTGCTCGTCGGAGTCCTCAAGGGCGCCATCATGTTCATGACGGATTTCGCACGCGCCCTTCCCATTCCGAGCCAGCTCGAATTCATGGCGGTCAGCTCGTACGGGTCGTCGACGTCGTCGTCGGGCGTCGTGCGGATCCTCAAGGATCTCGACCGCGACATCCACGGACGCAACGTGCTCATCGTCGAGGACATCATCGACTCCGGGCTCACGCTGTCCTGGCTGATGAAGAACCTCACCACCCGGCAGCCCGCCTCCCTCGAGGTGGTCACCCTGCTGCGCAAGCCCGACGCGGTCAAGGTCGACGTCGAGGTCGCCAACGTCGGCTTCGACATTCCCAACGAGTTCGTCGTCGGCTACGGCCTCGACTACGACGAGCGGTATCGCGACCTTCCCTACATCGGACTACTGGAACCGCGGGTCTACGGAGGCTGACTGCCATGGTGGCGACAGGTGGAGCACGGACGGCGACCGAGATCGCGGGGGACGTCAGGTCCGGCCGCGTCCAACCGGCTGCCGTCGCGCAGCAGGCGCTCGACGCCATCGCCTCTCGCGACGGCGCGATCGGAGCGTTCGTCGAGGTCCGGCCCGACGAGGTTCTCCGTGAGGCCGACGCCGTCGCGGTCCGGGCCGATCTGCAGTCGCTCCCGTTGGCCGGTGTGCCCGTCGCGATCAAGGACAACGTCTCCGTCACCGGCTACCCGATGCGCAACGGATCCGTTGCCACCTCACCGGATGCCGCGACGTCGGACCACCCCGTCGTGGCACGCCTGCGCGCGGCCGGCGCCGTCGTCGTCGGACTGACGTCGGTCCCGGAACTCTGCCTCTGGGGCGCGACGGACGCCGCGGGCCGTATCACCCGGAACCCGTGGAACCTCGACCTCACACCCGGCGGATCGTCCGGTGGTGCCGGCGCCGCGGTGGCGTCGGGAATGGTGCCGATCGCGCACGGGAACGACGGTATGGGCTCCGTCCGCATCCCCGCCGCGAACTGCGGCCTCGTCGGTATCAAGCCCGGGCGCGGGGTGGTCCCGTCGCAGCTGGGGCGCAACTCGTGGTTCGGGATGTCCGAGAACGGTCCGCTGACCACGACGGTCGCCGACGCGGCCCTGATGCTGTCGGTGATGGCCGACGATCCGTCGTTGGCCTACGTGGACCGGCCGGAGTCCGTCCGGATCGGTGTCGCGGCCGGCTCACCGTCCCCGGTGGTCCGGGTCGACGAACACTTCCGCCGGGCAACCCTGGACACCGCACGACTCCTCGACGGCGACGGTCACCGCACGACGACCGCGGAGCTCCCGTATCCGGCGAGCCCGCTCGGTCAGATCGCGAGATGGACCGCCGGCGGCGCCGACGACGCGACAGGACTCGACCGCTCGGCCCTGCAGAAGCGGACGCGTCGTCACATCGCGGTGGGGCGCCGGTTGGAACGGTTCGTGAAGCCGTCGCAGATCGCATCTCTGGAACGGCACATGCGGACGTACTTCACGGACGTCGACGTGGTCCTGACGCCCGCGCTGGCGACACCGCCCATCCGTGCGATCGATTGGAGCACCCGCGGCTGGCTCGCCAACATGGCGGCCAACATCCGGTACGCGCCGTTCGCCGCTCCCTGGAACCTGCTCGGGTGGCCGGCGATCAGCGTTCCTGCCGGTATCCACCCGGAGTCGGGCACTCCTCTCGCCGTGCAACTCGCGGGGCCGCCGGGGTCGGAGCGCCTGTTGCTGGCGTTGGCCGCGCAGATCGAGCTGGCCCGTCCGTGGCCACGGACCGCCCCTGTGAGGTAGCAGTCACAACGCCTGCGACATGGTCGCGGCGGGAACCGAGGGGGCTCCCCGGTCGTTGTCCGCATATCGCGCTCCGCCGAGCCGTCCGCATCCGCGGTAACCTGGCTTGTCCGGTGCGCAGTCGGCGTGCGGCTCTGCCGCGTTCGTCGACGTCCACAGTTCGATCCGAATATTCGACTACGACTAACACCTGTTCGTGAGTCCTACTGCCATCGAGGGCGACGCTGTATGAATCGCAAGACTTTGTTCCGCAACCTGGCGATAGTCGCCGGCATCCTGCTGGTGATCTTCGCCTTCAGTTACTTCGGCGACGACACCCGTGGCTGGAAGGGCGTCGACACCTCTGTCGCGATCGCGCAGCTCGACGACCAGAACGTGTCGTCGGCGCAAATCGACGACCGTGAGCAGCAGGTCCGCCTGACGCTGAAGAGCGGCAACGCGGCCACGGACAACTCGACGCAGATCATCGCGCAGTACCCCGATGCGGTGTCCCAGCAGGTCTTCGACAAGGTCGCTCAGTCCGGTGCCGAGAGCTACGACACCCAGGTCACCCAGGAGAGCTGGTTCACCTCGATCCTGGTGTTCCTGCTGCCGATGATCATCCTGCTCGGCATCTTCGTGTTCGTCATGTCCCGCATGCAGGGCGGCGGTCGAGGCGGTGTCATGGGCTTCGGCAAGTCCAAGGCCAAGCAGCTCACCAAGGACATGCCCAAGACGACGTTCGCCGACGTGGCAGGGGCGAACGAGGCCGTCGAGGAGCTCTACGAGATCAAGGACTTCCTGCAGAACCCGGCTCGCTACCAGGCTCTCGGTGCCAAGATCCCGCGCGGCGTGCTGCTCTACGGCCCTCCCGGAACCGGTAAGACGCTGCTCGCCCGCGCTGTCGCCGGTGAGGCCGGTGTCCCCTTCTTCACCATCTCCGGCTCCGACTTCGTCGAGATGTTCGTCGGTGTCGGTGCGTCGCGTGTGCGTGACCTCTTCGAGCAGGCCAAGCAGAACAGCCCGTGCATCATCTTCGTCGACGAGATCGACGCCGTCGGACGTCAGCGTGGCGCCGGTCTCGGTGGTGGCCACGACGAGCGTGAGCAGACCCTCAACCAGCTGCTCGTCGAGATGGACGGGTTCGGTGAGCGCACCGGCGTCATCCTGATCGCCGCGACCAACCGTCCCGATATCCTCGACCCCGCGCTGCTGCGCCCCGGCCGCTTCGACCGACAGATTCCCGTCGGCGCTCCCGACCTCGCAGGACGCCGCGCGATCCTCGCGGTGCACTCGAAGGGCAAGCCGATCGCGCAGGACGCCGACCTCGAAGGTCTGGCGAAGCGCACCGTCGGTATGTCGGGCGCGGACCTCGCGAACGTCATCAACGAGGCCGCACTGCTGACCGCTCGCGAGAACGGCACCGTGGTCACCGAGGCTGCTCTCGAGGAGTCGGTGGATCGCGTCATCGGCGGACCTCGCCGCAAGAGCCGCATCATCAGCGAGCACGAGCGCAAGATCACCGCGTACCACGAGGGTGGTCACACCCTCGCTGCGTGGGCGATGCCCGACATCGAGCCGATCTACAAGGTCACCATCCTCGCCCGCGGCCGCACGGGTGGACACGCGATGACGGTGCCGGAGGACGACAAGGGCCTGATGACGCGATCCGAGATGATCGCTCGACTCGTCATGGCGATGGGTGGCCGCGCCGCCGAGGAGCTCGTCTTCCACGAGCCCACCACGGGAGCATCGTCCGACATCGATCAGGCGACGAAGATCGCTCGCGCGATGGTCACCGAGTACGGCATGAGCAGCAAGCTCGGCGCCGTCCGCTACGGCCAAGAGCAGGGCGATCCTTTCCTGGGCCGGTCGATGGGCGTGCAGTCCGACTACTCGCACGAGGTCGCTCGCGAGATCGACGGCGAGGTGCGCAACCTCATCGAAGCCGCGCACACCGAGGCGTGGGCCATCCTGAACGACTACCGCGACGTCCTCGACATCCTGGCCACCGAGCTGCTCGAGCGCGAGACACTCACCCGCAAGGACCTCGAGAAGATCTTCACCGGCGTCGAGAAGCGTCCCCGCATCACCGCGTTCAACGACTTCGGTGATCGAGTTCCGTCGTCCAAGCCGCCGGTGAAGACGCCGCGTGAGCTCGCGACCGAACGCGGCGAGCCGTGGCCGCCCGTCTCGACGGTGAAGCAGCCCAGCTACGCCGGCAACGGTCAGGGCAGCTCGGAGCCCGACGCGCACGCGCGCAACGGGTCCAACGGTCACGGACAGAACGGCCATGGCCAGAACGGACACGGTCAGAACGGTCAGGGTCAGAACGGTCAGGGCGGTGCTCACCGCGGTGGGCGTCCGGGCCCGTCGCTCCCCGACTACGGCGCACCCGCAGGGTGGTCCGCACCCGGTTGGCCTCCGCGTGAGAACGACGCTCCGCACTACCCCGAGCCGCAGGGCTACGGCCAGCCCCAGCCCTACGGGCAGCCGCAGGGGTACGGGCAGCCGCAAGGCTATGGCCAGCCGCAGGGCTACGGGGAACCGCAGGGGTACGGGCAGCCGCAGGGCTACTCGGAGCCGCGCTACCCGGAGCCGAGGCCGTACCAGGAGCCGGAGCCGCAGCCCTATCAGGAGCCGTTCGGCCAGCAGCCCGATCAGGGCTACGACAATCCGGGCTACGACAACCAGGGTTACGGGAACCAGGGATACGGAACCCCGGCCCAGCCCGAGCCCCGGTACCGCAACCCTCAGAATCCCGAGGGCCAGTACCAGCCTCCGCGTGGAGAGTCCGAGGATCCTCAGCCTCCGCAGGAGAACCGACCTCCCGAGACCCAGCGGTGGGAAGGGCCCGACGCGCGCTAAGGTCTGCGCTCGTTCCTTCCCGACAACCATCGCGCCTCCCCGAAGGGACCCCCGTGTCCGTCAACCATGCCGATCAGACCGATGCACCCACGAATTCCGAGCCGCTGTCGGTCATGTCGGGTCGAGCATTCGACCAGGCGCGCGCCGAAGCAGCCGTGCGTGAGTTGCTGCTCGCGGTAGGTGAAGACCCCGAGCGCGAGGGACTGCGCGACACACCCGCTCGTGTCGCCCGCGCGTACAAGGAAGTCTTCGGCGGATTGTTCGTGGATCCGGACGAGGTCCTCGGCACCACGTTCGACGAGTCGCACCGTGAACTCGTCCTCGTCCGCGACATCCCCATGTACTCGACGTGCGAACACCACCTGGTGTCGTTCCACGGCGTCGCGCACGTGGGCTACATCCCCGGCAAGTCCGGCCGGGTGACGGGCCTGTCCAAGCTGGCGCGCGTCGTCGACCTGTACGCCAAGCGTCCCCAGGTTCAGGAGCGACTCACCTCCCAGGTCGCGGACGCGATGATGCGCAAATTGGAGCCACGAGGTGTCATCGTCGTGATGGAGGCCGAGCACCTGTGCATGGCCATGCGAGGCATCCGGAAGCCGGGCGCCAGCACCACCACGTCCGCGGTGCGCGGTGTGTTCCAGTCCAGCGCGGTCTCACGGTCCGAAGCGCTGGATCTCATCCTCCGTAAGTAGGACGTCGGCACGTGTTCACGCTTCCGCGTCGCGACGGCCCCGTCGTCATGGGCGTCGTCAACGTCACCGCTGATTCCTTCTCCGACGGTGGCCGCTACCTCGACGTACACGCAGCGGTGCAGCACGGCCTCGACCTGCATGCCGCCGGTGTCGACATCGTCGATGTGGGCGGCGAGTCGACAAGGCCCGGCGCGGATCGCGTCGACCCGGTCGTCGAAGCGCGACGTGTCGCACCGGTGATCGCGGAACTCGCGGCACAGGGCGTGTGCGTGAGCGTCGACACGATGCGAGCGTCGGTCGCGAAGTCCGCGATCGAGGCCGGGGTGTCCATCGTGAACGACGTGTCCGGTGGGCGGGCCGATCCGAACATGGCGGGAACTGTCGCCGACGGCGGTGTCGCGTGGGTGCTGATGCACTGGCGGTCGAACGTCGACTGGACTCACCGGCCCGGTGCGGCCGAGGAACACGACTACGGCGACATCGTCGAGGACGTGCGGGCCGGTCTGCTGCACCAAGTCGACGCAGCCGTCGCGGCAGGAGTCGACAGTGAGCGCATCGTGCTCGACCCGGGCCTGGGATTCGCGAAGAACGCCCATCACAACTGGGCTCTGCTCGGTCGGCTCGACAGGCTGATCGACACCGGGATACCGGTCCTCGTCGGGGCGTCGCGGAAGAGATTCCTGGGCACCCTGCTGCAGGAGGACGGGGTACCGAGACCTCCGCACGAACGAGATGCCGCGACCGCCGCCATCTCCCTGCTCTCGGCCGAGGCCGGCGCGTGGGGAGTCCGGGTGCACGATGCGCGGAGCACACTGGACGCACTGGCCGTCCATCGCCGGTGGCACACCGCGACCAGGAAGGAAGGCACGACATGACGGATCGGATAGAGCTGCGCGGCTTGACAGTTCGCGGCAATCACGGTGTCTTCGATCATGAGAAGCGCGACGGACAGGACTTCGTCGTGGACCTGGTGGTGCACATGGATCTGGCGCCCGCCGCGTCCTCGGACGACCTCGCCGACACGGCGCACTACGGCGAATTGGCGGAGGCTGCTGCCGCTGTCATCGCGGGACCGACGCGCGATCTCATCGAGACCGTGGCGGGTGAGATCGCCGACGGTGTCCTGAAGGATCCACGCGTCGAACGCGTCGAGGTCACGCTCCACAAGCCGTCCGCGCCGATCCCGTTGACGTTCGCGGACGTCGCGGTGGTGCTGACGCGGTCGAGGCCGGCGTGAGTCGGGCAGTGCTGTCGATCGGCAGCAACATCGGCGATCGTGAAAGTCACCTCCGCGGCGTGGTCGACTCGCTCGGCGACGCCGTCGTCGGTGTGTCGTCCCTGTACTCCACCGCGCCGTGGGGTGGTATCGATCAGCAGGACTTCCTCAACGCGGTCGTCGTCGTCGACGATCCGGACCTGGACTGCTGGGGCTGGCTGCTGGCCGGCCAGGAACTCGAGCGCATCGCCCACCGCGAGCGGATCGTGCGGTGGGGTCCGCGGACCGTGGATGTCGATGTGATCGTGTGCGACGACGTGTGCAGCGACGATCCCGAGTTGATACTTCCGCATCCCCGCGCTCACGAACGGGCCTTCGTCCTGGTTCCCTGGCTCGACGTCGAACCCGATGCGACTCTCGGTGACACGCCCGTCCGCGAGCTGCTGGAGAAGTTGCCGGAGTCCGAACGCGTCGGCGTTCATCCGACGGACCTGCGCCTGACGTGACGGCTACACGCGTGCGAGACCTGCTGGCTCTCGCGGTCCTCGCCGGGGTGGCGACCTGGATCCTCGTCTCGACCTTCTACGGGTCGGTCCCGCCGGTGTCACCGTTCGCGGGGGCGTCGCTGTATCCCGTCGCCGCGCTGCTGGTCGGAGTCGGACTCCTGGTCCGATCGCGCGTTCGCGGTCGACGGGTCGGCCCCGGCCCCGGTCAGCTGCATCCGATCACGGTGGCGCGTGCCGCTGCCCTCGCGAAAGCCGCAGCACTGGTCGGCGCTGCTGCCGCCGGAGTGTGGGCCGGTTTCCTCGTCCACCTGCTGCCGCTGCGGTCGACATTGCGCGCTGCGAGCGAGGACACACCGGGTGCGGTCGTCGGTTTGGTGGCCGGTATCGCGGCCGTCGCCGCCGCGCTCTGGCTCGAACACAGCTGCCGGACACCCGACGACACACCCGACGAACCTGCACAGTGAGACACCCCGGTCATGCTTGGTGAAGTGCGACAGCACGTCGAGCCGTTACCCTGGGAATCATGACGGACACAGGGCGACCCAAGGCCAACCGTCGCACGAAGCGCGGCGAGAACCACACAGCGCTCGCCGGTCTGGTGCTTCTCGGTGTCATCGCCAGCGTCCTGCTCATTCTCAGTGACAGTGTTCCGCTTCTGCGAGTAGGTATCGTCGCCGCCCTCTGGGCCGCGATCCTCGGTGCGTTCGCGATGACCAAGTACCGACGCGACGCCGCCGTCGACCAGATGAAGGCCCGCGATCTCCAGACCGTGTACGAACTCCAGCTCGAGCGCGAGATCGCCGCCCGCCGCGAGTACGAGCTGGGTGTCGAATCACGCGTGCGCGGTGAGATCGGTGCGGATGCGGACGAGATGCGCGCTCTCCGTGCGGAATTGGCGTCGTTGCGGCGCAGCCTCGAGATGCTGTTCGACGGGGAGCTGCCCGACGACCGCGCCGCCATCGCCGGTGAGGCGCTGCGCATGCGCGAGTTGGCGGACCGCTCCTACAGTGGGTACGAGCCCGCTCCGTCCGGTCTGTACGTGCCGGGCTCACGCGGGCGCCCCCCGAGTTTCGCGCCGGATCCCTCGTACGGACCGGCCGGCTTCGCGACGCCGTTCGACGACCCGGTCACCGCGGAGACCTCGGTCATCGGTGGCGAGTTCGACCACGACGGAACGTTCCACCCCATGCCGCAGGCCGGCCGAGTACCTCAGAACGCGCAGACGGAGGCTCGCACCCAGCAGGCGCCCGTTCCGCAGTGGATCCCGTCGAACCATCGCGCCGACAGCGTTCCCGCCGCCCCCGAGCCGGAACCCCTACCCGAGCCCGAACCTCTGCCCGAACCGGAACCCACGCCCGAACCGGAGTCCACGCCCGAACCTTTGCCGGAACCCGAGCCCACGCCCGAGGTGACGCCGCCGGTCGAGCTTCCCGCCGACGAGGAGCCGGCTGAGGTCGTCCCGGTGGACGACACCCCTGTACTCGACAACCCTGTGGACGACACGCCTGTGGCCGAGCCCGCGAACGACGCGCCGGCGGCAGGTGGCCGACGCCGCCGCGCGGAGCCGGACGAGGACTCCGACGCTGCGGACCCCGGTTCGGGTGCCCATTCGAGCGGTCGGTCGGTCGCCGACATTCTTGCCGGCATGGGAAGCGGCGACGCGTCCCCGTCGGCCGGACGCCGTCGTCGTCGAGCGGACTAGTCACCTGCCGGTGTGACCGGCGTCGCATGGCGACAGCTCGGGTTCGGCCGCTACTGTTGGCCCCGTTGGTCCGGTACCCGCCGAGCGGGACTGGAACGAACCCCCGAGAGGACGATCTTGACCTCCGATCCTGCTCCCGCGCGCCTGTCCGTGGGTGTCGTGTCCGCGGGCCGCGTCGGTACCGCCATGGGCGAAGCGCTCGAGCGCGTCGGCCACGTGGTGTTCGGATGTGCGGCCGTCTCCGACGCGTCCTTGCGCCGTGCCGAGTCCCGACTGCCCGACGCCGTGGTGATGCCCGCCGTCGATGTCGCTCGCCGCAGCGAACTGCTGCTTCTCGCCGTTCCGGACCAGGAACTCGACGCCCTGGTGCGGGGGCTCGCGAGCACCGATGCGGTCTCGCCCGGAACTCTGGTGATGCACACGTCGGGCGCCAACGGGGTCGACATTCTCGCGCCGCTCGCCGGACGCGGTGTCGTCACGATGGCCGTGCATCCGGCGATGACGTTCAGCGGACAGCCCGAGGACACCGACCGGTTGTCGTCGGCCTGCTTCGGTATCACCGCCGGTGACGAGATCGGTCAGGCCATCGCGCAGGCGTTGGTGCTCGAGATCGGCGGCGAACCCGTCGGGGTGCGGGAGGACGAGCGGACGCTGTACCACGCTGCCCTCGCGCACGGTTCGAATCATCTGGTCACCTTGGTCGCCGACGCGCTCGATGCTTTGCGCAGTGCGTTGTCGGCCACGGAACTGACCGGGCAGCAGCCGATCGAGCAACGTCCCGGAGGCGTCGCGGAGCGCGTCATGGCTCCACTTCTGTCCGCAGCTCTGGACAACGTGCTGCGCAGTGGGCAGAGCGCGCTCACCGGCCCGGTGGCGCGAGGGGACGGAGCCACCGTCGAGAAGCACCTGGACGTCCTGACGGCTCTGGACCCGAGGATCGCCGCCGGGTATCGAGCTCTGGCACTCCGGACCGCCGAGCGCGCCGGGGCGGATCAGTCCATCGTGAACATCCTGAGGAGGAACTCGTGAGCACACTCGACGGCGCCTATGTGCCGGGGGAGACGACGGTGCACCACTCGCCGGCCGTCGTCGGCGCCGTGACGCGTGCGCTGCGGTCCGCTGGTCGCCGCGTCGCCTTGGTGCCCACGATGGGCGCGCTGCACGCGGGACACGTGCAGTTGATGGAGATGGCGAAGCGCAGTGGCGCCGTGGTGGTGGTCTCGATCTTCGTCAATCCGTTGCAGTTCGGTGCGGGCGAGGACCTGGACGCGTATCCGCGCACCCTCGACGCCGATCTCGACATCCTCCGCCGGGCAGGTGTCGAGCTGGTCTTCGCTCCCAGCGTCTCGGACATGTACCCGAACGGCCCGCGCACCACCGTTCATCCCGGACCCCTGGGCTCCGAGCTCGAAGGTGCTTCGCGCCCCGGCCATTTCGCGGGCATGCTGACAGTGGTGGCCAAGTTGCTCAACATCGTGCGTCCGACGGCGGCCTACTTCGGCGAGAAGGACTACCAGCAGTTGGTGCTCATCCACCAAATGGTCCGTGACCTGGACATGGACGTCGACATTCTCGGTGTTCCGATCGTACGGGAGTCGGACGGGCTCGCACTGTCCTCGCGCAACCGGTACCTCGACGAGAACCAACGCTCGATCGCCGTGGCGTTGTCGGCCGCGCTGGTCGCGGGCACGCACGCTGCGGAGGGCGGGTCCGATGCCGTTCTCGCTGCGGCGCAGTCGGTTCTGGACTCGGTGCCGGAGATCGACGTCGACTACCTCGAGGTGCGAGGCGCGGACCTGCGTGACGCGCCGGAGGAGGGCGACGGACGACTGCTCGTCGCTGCGCGTGTGGGCAGCACCCGACTCCTGGACAACGTCGGCGTGGCCCTGGGAACCGGCTTCCAGGGCCGCGATCCCGAATCAGCCGATGCCCAGCGCCACCTCGGCCATTCCTGACCACCCGACTCGAACAGGACCCACACCCATGCTCCGCACCATGATGACGTCGAAGATCCACCGCGCCACCGTCACGCACGCCGATCTGCACTACGTCGGGTCCGTCACCATCGACCAGGACCTTCTCGACGCGGCCGCGTTGCTCGAAGGCGAGCAGGTGACCATCGTCGACATCGACAACGGCGCCCGCCTCGAGACGTACGCGATCGCCGGACAGCGCGGCTCCGGTGTCATCGGGATCAACGGTGCCGCAGCGCATCTGGTGAAGCCGGGGGACCTGGTCATCATCATCGCCTACGGCATCCTCGATCCTGTCGAACTCGAGTCGTACGCACCGAACGTCGTGTTCGTCGATGCGGACAACCGGCCTGTCCATCTGGGGTCCGACCCGGCGGACTGCCCCGCCGGATCCGGGCTGATCTCACCCCGCACTCTCGGACCCGCGACGCGTGACACGGTCACCGTCTGATGTTGCTCACCGTCGACGTCCGCAACACCAACATCGTGCTGGGGGTGTTCACGGGTAGTGGGGACCACGCGCGTCTGACGCGTCAGCGGCGGATGCGGACGGACGCATCGATGACCGCGGACGAGTTGGCGTTGACGTTCGGCGGATTGCTGGGAACCGACGTCGAGACCATCACCGGGGTGGCCGCGCTGTCGACTGTTCCGTCGGTGCTGCGCGAGATCCGCACGATGCTCACCCGGTACTGGTCGCATGTTCCGCACGTGGTCGTCGAGCCGGGTGTCCGCACGGGTGTGCCTCTGCTGGTGGACAATCCGAAGGATGTCGGCGCGGATCGCATCGTCAACAGCCTTGCCGCCCACCACCTCTTCGGTGCGCCGTGCATCGTCGTCGATTTCGGGACGTCCGTGTGTGTCGACGTCGTCTCCGCGAAGGGCGAGTTCCTCGGGGGTTCCATCGCTCCCGGCCTCGAGATCTCCATGGACGCCCTCGCGTCGCGGTCCGCCGCTCTTCGGAAGGTCGAATTGCTCAGGCCCCGTGGTGTTCTGGGTAAGAACACGGTCGAGGCCATGCAGTCGGGTGCGGTGTTCGGCTTCGCGGGTCTGGTGGACGGCATCGTGGACCGCATCTGCCGCGAGGTGCCGGGGTTCGACGGGGACGACGTCGTCGTCGTGGCCACGGGGGACAGTGCCGCGTTGATCATGGACGACTCGTCGTCCATCGACCGCCTGGAACCCGACCTCACGCTCGAGGGTCTGCGTCTGGTCTACGAGCGCAACCAGGCACGCAGGCGCTGAGGGTCGGATCGGTGGAGGTGGCGCGTCGTCACGAGGTGTGCCACACTTTCCTCGTGACTCATCGCACGGGAACTCGGGAGTGTTGTCGGGGCTGACGCCTGCCCTGATTCGTCACCACACCTCCCTGGAGTTCTGCCGTGCTGTCCCCTTCTGTTGCTGTACCCGTCTCTCTCGTGTCCCCGACGCCTCTGCGTCCGGCGGACCTCCTGCGCCTCACCGATCAGGGTGCGGCCGACGTCCTCGACGGTCGCCACGATGCTCTGCTGCCTCCGGGCGGAGTGTTCCCGACATCCGAACGATGGTGCGTGCGTCTGCATTCGGACGATCTGGTCGATCTCTGGCTGATCAGCTGGGTTCCCGACAAGTCGACCGAACTGCATGATCACGCCGGCTCCCTCGGCGCCCTGACCGTGCTCAGCGGGTCCCTGAGCGAATACCGATGGAACGGTGACGGGTTGCATCACCGTCGTCTCGACGCGGGGGACCAGGCGTCGTTCCCGCTGGGCTGGGTCCACGACGTCACCCACGCTCCCGCCGGCGATCCGATCACGGTTACCGGTCCGACGCTGAGCGTGCACGCCTACTCGCCGCCGCTCACGGCCATGTCCTACTACGGCATCTCCGACGACGGCGGTCTGCGTCGTGTCCGCTCCGTTCTGACCGATCTTCCCGAGGGAGACGCCTGATGAGTACCGCGATCACCATCGACGACATGCTCGCCCGCGCTCGATCGACCTACCGCCGCACCGAGGTGTCCGAACTTGCCGACGCGGTCGCCCGCGGCGCGGTCCTGGTCGACATCCGTCCGCAGGCCCAGCGGGCCGTCGAAGGCACGATGCCGGGTGCCTTGGCCATCGAGCGCAACGTCCTGGAATGGCGCTGCGACCCGACCAGCAGTGCCCGCCTGGCCACCGCTGTCGACCACGACGTCGAGTGGATCATCCTGTGCTCCGAGGGATACACGTCCTCGCTGGCGGCCGCCGCGCTCCAGGAACTGGGCCTGTGGAAGTCGTCCGACGTCGTCGGGGGATACCGAGCCATCGTCGCTGCCGGCCTGACCGGCGTCGTGAGCAGTGCTCGGCATTGCCTCCGTGAGGGTCGCGCGCTCGTCTCGCACTGACGCCGTGAAGTTTGTCGCCTATCGCGGTTTCTATAGGCTGACCATTCGTGACCGACGCCCAGCCTGCACATGATCAGCACGACGACATCCCCGAACAGGTCCGCATCCGTCGCGAGAAGCGCGCGCGGCTGATCGAGTCCGGGCGCGAGGCCTACCCGGTGTCGGTGGGGCGGACACACTCGCTCGCCGAGGTCCGGGCCGCCCACCCGGCACTCGAGCCGGACACGCACACCGGCGACCAGGTCGGCGTCGCCGGGCGCGTGATCTTCCTGCGCAACACCGGCAAGCTGTGCTTCGCGACGCTGCAGGACGGTGACGGAACCCAGCTGCAGGCCATGATCTCCCTGGCGGGTGTCGGTGAGGATGCGCTGGCCCGGTGGAAGTCGGACGTGGACCTCGGCGACATGATCTTCGTCCGCGGTGAGGTGATCAGCTCCCGTCGCGGTGAGCTGAGCGTGATGGCGGACGACTGGGCGATGGCGGCGAAGTCGCTGCGGCCGCTGCCGGTCGCCCACAAGGAGATGAACGAGGAATCGCGGGTCCGTCAGCGCTACGTCGATCTGATCGTCCGCCCCGAAGCGCGGGAGAACGCCCGTCGACGCGTCGCGGCCCTGCGCGCGCTGCGCGACGGACTCGAACGGCGCGGGTTCCTCGAGATCGAGACGCCGATGCTGCAGACGTTGCACGGCGGCGCCGCGGCTCGGCCGTTCACGACGCACTCGAACGCGCTGGACATCGACCTGTTCCTGCGGATCGCACCGGAGCTGTTCCTCAAGCGTGCCGTCGTGGGCGGGATCGATCGCGTCTTCGAGATCAACCGCAACTTCCGTAACGAGGGCGTCGACTCCACGCACTCGCCGGAGTTCGCGATGCTCGAGACGTACGAGGCCTACGGAACGTACGACGACTCGGCCGTGATGACGCGCGAGCTCATCCAGGAGGTCGTGCAGTCCGTGTACGGGACTCTCGAGGTGACCTTGGCCGACGGATCGTCCTACGACTTCTCCGGCGAGTGGACCACCATCGAGATGTATCCGTCGCTGTCGGCGGCCATCGAGACCGAGGTGACCCCGCAGACGTCGCTCGACGACCTGCTGGCGTTGGCCGACCGCGTCGGCCTGGCGGTGCCGTCGGGCAAGGGCTGGGGCCACGGCAAGCTCGTCGAGGAGTTGTGGGAGCACAGCTGCGGCGACCAGTTGCACACTCCGACCTTCGTGCGGAACTTCCCGGTGGAGACGTCCCCGCTGGTGCGTGCGCATCGCAGCATCCCCGGTGTGGTCGAGAAGTGGGACCTCTACGTTCGCGGTTTCGAGCTGGCGACGGGGTACTCCGAGCTGATCGACCCCGTCGTTCAGCGGGAACGGTTCGTCGACCAGGCCAGGTTGGCGTCCGCCGGCGACGACGAGGCGATGGTTCTGGACGAGGACTTCCTGACGGCGATGGAGTACGCGATGCCGCCGACAACGGGTACCGGAATGGGCATCGATCGGCTCCTGATGGCTCTGACCGGCCTCGGTATTCGCGAGACCATCCTCTTTCCAATGGTGCGTCCGGACCGAAGTTGACCTTCCGCATTTAACATTCCGGACCGCGGGTGGTCGACTTGCCGGAATGCGCGCTATATTTAGGTCTCGGCGAATCGGGTCGCCGTGTCCTGAGGGGGGGAATGCGTCGAATGGTCAAAAAAGTGACGGTCACGCTGGTCGACGATGTGGACAACGTGCCGGCCGACGAGACGGTGTCCATCGGTCTGGACGGCACGTGGTTCGAGTTGGACCTGTCCAATTCCAATGCCAATGAGCTGCGGAAAGTCATGGACCAGTGGATCCAGCACGCGCGGCGTGTGTCGACCAGGTCCACCGGGGGCGGCGCCGCGTCCGCCACGGCGAGCGGCGCGCGTACACGCGGGGCGGCGGACCGCGCACGCAGTGCGGCGATCCGCGAATGGGCGCGCACGCAGGGATTCGAGATCAGTGCTCGCGGCCGCATTTCTTCGGAGATCGTGCGGGCCTGGGAACTGTCTTCCTGATTGCAATCGGTCATCACTGGCGTCATTGTCATTCAGACGAATGACAATGACCCCAATGAAACGGACAAATGTGCATGACATCTCATGGTCGACAGCCATTGCGCGCGAGTCTCCACGGATGTAGAGGACTCTCGATCGCGGCTCCCGAGCGCTGTTCTGCCGTCTGGTAACGAATCCGCGCTCCGGCGCGTTGACTCCACATGACACCGGTGCCGGACTTTCCGAGTCCGTTCGCCGTCGGATGAACTTCCCCGGCGGAGCGGCACTCGGCAGTCACGGCAACTAGAGTGGGACTCGGGCTCGAGGTTCGGACTAGAGGGTCCGACGCCTGCCCCGTCATCAGTGTGAGGGAGAGCGATGTTCGAGAGGTTCACCGACCGCGCACGGCGCGTCGTCGTCCTGGCCCAAGAAGAGGCCCGGATGCTCAACCACAATTACATCGGCACGGAGCACATCCTGCTGGGCCTCATCCACGAGGGTGAAGGCGTAGCGGCGAAGTCTCTGGAGTCGCTCGGGATCTCCCTCGAGGGTGTTCGCAGCCAGGTCGAGGAAATCATCGGCCAGGGCCAGCAGGCACCGTCCGGGCACATCCCGTTCACTCCGCGCGCCAAGAAGGTCCTCGAGCTCAGCCTGCGTGAGGCGCTGCAGCTCGGACACAACTACATCGGCACCGAGCACATCCTGCTCGGCCTCATCCGCGAGGGTGAGGGCGTGGCGGCCCAGGTGCTGGTCAAGCTCGGCGCCGACCTCAACCGCGTGCGCCAGCAGGTCATCCAGCTGCTGTCGGGCTACCAGGGCAAGGAGCCCAGCGAGTCCGGTAGTGGACGCGGCGAGGCGGGCACCCCGTCCACGTCGCTGGTCCTCGACCAGTTCGGCCGCAACCTCACGCAGGCCGCACTCGAAGGCAAGCTCGACCCGGTCATCGGTCGTGCGAAGGAAATCGAGCGCGTCATGCAGGTGCTCAGCCGCCGCACCAAGAACAACCCGGTGCTCATCGGGGAGCCCGGCGTCGGCAAGACCGCCGTCGTCGAAGGTCTCGCGCAGGCCATCGTCAACGGCGAGGTCCCCGAGACACTCAAGGACAAGCAGCTCTACACCCTGGACCTCGGTTCACTGGTGGCCGGCAGCCGGTACCGCGGTGATTTCGAGGAGCGCCTGAAGAAGGTGCTCAAGGAGATCAACACCCGCGGCGACATCATCCTGTTCATCGACGAGCTGCACACGCTCGTCGGCGCAGGTGCTGCCGAGGGCGCCATCGACGCTGCGTCGATCCTCAAGCCGAAGTTGGCTCGTGGTGAGCTGCAGACCATCGGTGCGACCACGCTCGACGAGTACCGCAAGTACATCGAGAAGGACGCCGCACTCGAGCGTCGTTTCCAGCCCGTCCAGGTGGGCGAGCCGTCCGTCGATCACACCATCGAGATCCTCAAGGGTCTGCGTGACCGGTACGAGGCGCATCACCGCGTCTCGATCACCGACAGCGCGCTCGTCGCCGCGGCGACGCTGGCCGACCGGTACATCAACGACCGGTTCCTGCCCGACAAGGCGATCGACCTCATCGACGAGGCAGGTGCGCGCATGCGCATCCGCCGGATGACTGCGCCGCCGGACCTGCGCGAGTTCGACGACAAGATCGCCGATGCCCGTCGTGAGAAGGAATCCGCGATCGACGCGCAGGACTTCGAGAAGGCCGCGAACCTGCGCGACAAGGAGAAGCAGCTCGTCGCCCAGCGTGCCGAGCGCGAGAAGCAGTGGCGCAGTGGTGACCTCGACGTCATCGCCGAGGTGGACGACAACGAGATCGCCGAGGTTCTGGGCAACTGGACCGGCATCCCCGTCTTCAAGCTGACCGAGGAGGAGACCACCCGTCTCCTGCGCATGGAGGACGAACTCCACAAGCGCATCATCGGCCAGGTCGAAGCGGTCAAGGCCGTCTCCAAGGCGATCCGTCGTACCCGCGCCGGTCTGAAGGACCCCAAGCGTCCGTCGGGCTCGTTCATCTTCGCCGGCCCGTCCGGTGTGGGTAAGACCGAGCTGTCGAAGGCGCTGGCGAACTTCCTGTTCGGCGAGGACGACGCGCTCATCCAGATCGACATGGGCGAGTTCCACGACCGGTTCACCGCATCGCGTCTGTTCGGTGCGCCCCCCGGATACGTGGGCTACGAAGAGGGTGGCCAGCTCACCGAGAAGGTGCGCCGCAAGCCGTTCTCCGTGGTGCTGTTCGACGAGATCGAGAAGGCTCACCAGGAGATCTACAACACGCTCCTGCAGGTCCTCGAGGACGGCCGTCTCACCGACGGTCAGGGTCGTACGGTCGACTTCAAGAACACCGTGCTGATCTTCACCTCGAACCTCGGTACCTCGGACATCTCCAAGGCCGTCGGCCTCGGCTTCTCCTCGGGTGAGGGCAGTGGTTCGAACTACGAGCGCATGAAGCTCAAGGTGCACGACGAGCTGAAGAAGCACTTCCGCCCCGAGTTCCTGAACCGCATCGACGACATCGTCGTCTTCCACCAGCTCACCAAGGACGAGATCATCCAGATGGTCGATCTCATGCTGGCGCGAGTGGAAGTTGCGCTCAAGAACAAGGACATGGCCATCGAGGTCACGGACAAGGGCAAGTCGCTTCTGGCCAAGCGTGGATTCGACCCGGTGTTGGGTGCGCGGCCGCTGCGTCGCACCATCCAGCGCGAGATCGAGGATCAGCTGTCCGAGAAGATCCTGTTCGGCGAGATCGAGCCGGGTCAGATCGTGCTGGTCGACGTCGACAACTGGGACGGCGAAGGACAGGGCGAAGACGCAGTCTTCACCTTCCGCGGCGAGAAGAAGCCGATCAGCCTTCCCGACGACTTGACCGTCGACTTGGCGAAGTCGGGCGAGAGCTCCGAGTAGTACGTACGCACAGCAACGGGCGGGACCTTCACGGGTCCCGCCCGTTCTGCGTTCGCGGTGCCTCTGGCGATGACTTCGGAGGCCGGCCGGAGTCGGTACCGGTATGGCTACAGCAAGCGTGAACAGCATCCTGCTCTCCAGCGACGACCCCGCGGCGCTCGCGCGGTGGTACGGGGAGGTCTTCGAGGCGCCCGTGAGCGACGACACGGGCCCCTACCCGGTCGTCGACCTCGATGGCTTCTTCATCATGTTCGACCGACGCGACGACGTGTCGGGGCCGAACCGCGACGGCGCCCGCACGATCCTGAACGTCGAACCCGACGATCCCGCCGCGGTGGCCGAACGCATCGACGCTCTCGGCGGCGAGTGGGTCAGCCCCCTCGAGAACCGGGACGGCCACCTCTTCGCGACGGCGAAGGACCCCGACGGGAACTGGATCCAGTTGGTTCGCCTCAGCGACGAGGCGGAGGTCGAGATGGGTCAGCCGACGACGCCCTTCCCGGGGTTCGCGGTCCGCGACATCGACGAGACCGCCGAGTTCTACTCGACCGTCCTGGGGATGCGGGTGATGCGCAACAGCATGGGCATCCTCATGATCCGCATCGACCGTCGCACGACGGCGATCGCGTACCCGAAGCCCGATCACGAGCCCGCGGCATTCACCATTCTGAACATCCCGGTGACCGACATCGATACGGCCGTCGCGGAGCTCGCGGCGAAGGGCGTCGCCTTCCTGCGATACGACGGTTTCCCGCAGGAGGAGAACGGAGTCATGAAGAACAACGGCCCGTCGATCGCCTGGTTCACCGACCCGTCGGGGAACGTGATCTCGGTGATCTCTCGCGAAGGCTGACCCCCTGTCGGGTCGAGCTGTCTACGCTGGTGATCGACAGTGATCCGACTCGATACAAGGACGGCAATGCCTACACGCACAGCACGGACAGCATGGAACGGTTCGCTCGAGGAGGGCTCGGGACAGGTCGAGCTCTCCAGCTCCAAGGTCGGCACGTACGACGTGTCGTTCCCCAAGCGTGCGGCGGACGACGCCGGCGGCACGACCAGCCCCGAAGAGCTCATCGCCGCAGCGCACTCGTCCTGCTACGCCATGCAGCTCTCGGCCGTCATCGCCGAGGCCGGTGGCACCCCGCAGAGCCTCGACGTCACCGCCGAGGTGTCGCTCGGACCGGACGAGGTCGGCTTCAAGCTGACCGGCATCAAGATCACGGTGCGCGGTGAAGTCGACGGTCTGGACGCCGACGGTTTCGCCAAGGCTGCCCAGAACGCCAAGGAGACCTGCCCGGTGAGCAAGGCGCTGACGGGTGTCGAGATCACGCTCGACGCCGCTCTCGAGAGCTAACGCAACAGCTCGAACGTCCCCTGGACGACGGCGAACGCATAGGCGTTGTCCAGGGGGCCGACGGTCTCGTCCGAAGCCAGCTGCGTCGCCACGACCCAGTCCTGACCCGATGCGTCCGTCAGCAACCACGACCCGGACACGTCGCCCGCGGCGTTGCCGTTCTTGTAGCCGACGTACGGCCAGCGAGCGGGATCGACCTCGGCGCCAGGGTTCAGCGCGAGAATCTGTCGCACCACGTCGCTCTGCGGGCCCACGGTCAGCGCTGCGTATGCCCGGCAGATGTCGTTCGCGCTGCCGAACCATTCGACTCCGTCGGGAGTGCCGGGCCGAGTGACGATGCCCTCGTAGTCCAGATCCGCCGTTGCAGCGTCGACCGGCTGACTGTCGATCGTGCGAGACTCGATGCTCGCGAGGATGTCGCGCCGTGTCTGTGTATCGGCCCCGCGCCACTGCTCGCGCAGATCCGGGAGACCCCACCCGAGCAGGAAGAACTCGCGGGTGGTGGGGAACGGCGTCAGCGCCGCCGGATCCGCGTGACCCATGGTGCTCACCTCGGCTTCCACCGCGTCCCGCCCGATGCGGTCGATGATCAGGTCGGTGGCGGTGTTGTCGCTGATCGCGATCATCGCCTCTGCCGCCTCGCGGACGGTGACCGGAGTTCCCTCGGGCGCGAACTGCAACTGTCCCGACGGGGCGGACTTGCGCGCGTCGGTGACGGTGAGTTGCTCGTCCCACGACACCGACCCGTTGCCGACGGCCCGTGCGAGTGCTCCCAGGACGTACAGCTTGGACACCGACGCCAACGGCAGACTCTCGTCGGCGTTCAATTCGTGAACGGGTGTGCAGCGTCCGTCCGTCACGCGTGAGGCGACGTAGGATGTCCGGGCGCCGAGAGAGCCGAGGGCGGTGTCGGCGGCGGCGAACGAGGTGACGGTCGACGCGTCGGGAAGCGCCTGGATGCCGGACAGTAATCCGGTCTCGGTGGCGCGCAGGCGCAGCGTCAGCGGTGCCCCGCGGCCCGTGGTGAGGGCGACCGTCGACTCGAGTCCGTTCTCGGACCGTTCGCCGACGGTGATGGGTCCGCTGGAGATGATCTGCGCGACGGGCCCGACCAGGCCGCCCACCTGGGCGAGTGCCTCCGCCAACTCGGGCGCGGCCAGCGCGTCGATGGCGGCCGGATCGAGCGCAGTGGGATCCGGAGCCGTGATCCACCCGAGCATCGTGTCGGTGACCGTGGTGATCGGAGATGCCGCGTCGGAACCGTCGGCGGGCGCGGTGCTCGCCTCGGTAGTCGGCGCACTGTCGCGTGCCGCGCCGGACTCGAGAAGGGGATCGACTCCGCCGCAGCCGGCGAGAGACAGAGTTACTGCGACGGCAGCGGCCACGATGGCGTACCTGCGTGGCGTGTGCTGCAAAGCCGTGCCTCGTTTCGGGTCGGATGCCGGTATCGCGACCCTACCGGGCACCTGTGGTCGGTTTGCCGGGGCGTCGAACTGGGGTCGGTCAGTCGCGACGAGCGGGCACGTCGAGAACGACGTCGAACTCGAGCAGGGACGCACCCGAGGACACGGGCTTCGCGCGCTCGCCCGAATGAGCGGCGCGCGCCGGTCCGGCAGCCCACGCCTGGAAGGACTCCTCGTCCTCCCACTGCGTGACGACGAAATACCGGCTCTCACCCTTGACGGGGCGGAGCAGCTGGAACCCCAGGAAACCGGGCGAGCCGTCGACGGACTGCGCGCGGGCGGCGAACCGCTTCTCGAGTTCTGCACCGGCGCCCTCGGGCACCTCGATGGCGTTGATCTTGACCACTGGCATGGCTCGAGGCTACCTGCGTGGCTCGCGATACGGTGGCGGCGTGCTGCGCGACGAAGGCGGTTCCGGTGTTCCCGTGATACTTCTGCACGGGCTCATGGGCGGGCCCGACACGTGGCGACGACAGATTCCGTGGCTGCGAGATCACGGCCGCGTGTTCACCGTCCGAGCCGCGGGACACGGTCGCCCGGCTCCGGCGGACCTGTCGACCGAGGCGTTCGTCGACGAGTTGTCCACGGCACTGGCCGGATTCGACTCGCTGGTGCTCGTCGGTCATTCGATGGGCGCACTCCACGCCTGGTGCTACGCGGCCCGCGAGCCCGGTCGTGTGCGCGGACTCGTGGTGGAGGACATGGCGCCCGACTTCCGCGGGCGCACCTCCGACGCGTGGGCCGCCGTCATCAGGGCGTGGCCGCACCCGTTCGCCGACGAGGATGCCGTGCGGGCCTACTTCGGAGACGTTGCAGGACAATACTTCCTGGACTCGTTCGAGCGCGGTGACGACGGGTGGAGGCTGCACGGCGACGTCGATACGTTCCAGGCGATCTCCGACGAGTGGGGACGGCGGGAGTTCTGGCAGCAGTGGCGCGACGTGCGCGCCCCGACTCTGGTGCTGGAGGCCGAGCACACGGTGACTCCCACCGGTCAGATGCGGGAGATGGCCGTGGTGGCAGCAGATTCGAGGTACGAGCTGATCGACGGCGCCGGTCACCTGATCCACGACGAGCGTCCCGTGGAGTACCGGCTCGCGGTGGAGAACTTCCTACGAGCCCTCCCCGGCGAGCGTGAACTCGCCACCGGCCGTCTGCTCGACCAACCCGTCCGTGAGCAGTGAGGCCAGGGCCCGCTCGCGCTGTCCCGGATCGGTGAGCCACACCAGGTCCAGGGTCTGCTTCGGCACGGGGACCGTCGTCGACCGCAGTACGTCCATCAACTTCCCACGCACCTGACGGTCGGTGCCGGCGAACTTCTGCACCTTCTTCGCAGGTCCCTCGTGCGCCGGACGACCGGCATCGACCCAGGCGCACGACGGGAGGGGGCACAGCGCGCAGGCAGGCTTGCGAGCCGTGCAGATGACCGCGCCCAGTTCCATCAGCGCCGCACTCAGCGTCGCCGCCGTCGCGACGTCGTCCGGTAGTAGAGCCTCCACGTCCGCGAGATCCTGTGTGATCCGGGGGTTTCCGGGTTCCGCGAGGCCGTGCACCGCGCGCGCGACGACGCGTCGCACATTGGTGTCCACGACGGGAACCCGTTGGCCGTAGGCGAAGCAGGCGACGGCCCTCGCCGTGTAGGCGCCGACGCCGGGAAGGGTCAGCAGGGTGTCGACGTCACGCGGCGTCTCGTCACCGTGGTGTTCGGCGAGGACGGCCGCGCACTCGTGCAACCTCGCTGCACGGCGCGGGTACCCCAACTTCCCCCAGGCGCGGATGACGTCGGCGCGTGACGACGCGGCCATCGCCGACGGCACCGGCCACCGCTGCACCCACTCGCGCCAGATCGGCGCCACCCGCACGACGGGCGTCTGCTGGAGCATGACCTCGCTCATCAGGATCTGCCAGCCGCTGACGTCCGGGCGTCGCCACGGCAGGTCGCGGGCATCGCGCGTGAACCAGTCGACCAAGACGTAGGTGTCCACTGTCTGTGATTCCTCCCGGAAGTCGGGGCCGCCACCGGCGGGTGACTCATGTTTCGGTAACAATGACTACATGCCTAACTCGAGTCCCCGCTCAGCATGGAACGCGCTCGTCGAGGGTAATCGCCGGTTCGTCGACGGCCGCCCGGAGCATCCCAGCCAGGGGGTGGATCACCGCGCGTCGCTCGTCGACGGCCAACACCCCACCGCGATCGTCTTCGGGTGCTCCGATTCCCGCGTTGCGGCCGAGATCATCTTCGACCAGGGCCTCGGCGACATGTTCGTCGTCCGTACAGCCGGCCAGGTCGTCGACTCGGCCGTCCTCGGTTCCCTGGAGTTCGGCGCCGAGGTCCTCGACGCGCCCCTGATCGTCATTCTCGGTCACGACAGCTGCGGCGCCGTCAAGGCGACCATCAACGCGCTGGACGAGGGCACCGTCCCCGGTGGCTTCATCCGCGACATCGTCGAGCGGGTCACGCCGTCCGTCCTCAACGCCCATCGCCTGGGGTACACGCGCGCCGACGACGTCGAGGCGCGCCACGTCCTCGAGACCGGGAAGCTGCTGATCGATCGGTCGTCGATCCTCGAGAAGCGCGTCGCCGCGGGCAAGCTCGCCATCGTCGGCCTGACGTACAAACTGGCCGACGGCAAGGTCGAATTCCAGGGCGCGCTGGGCGACATCGGACACGTCGAGATGGGGTCGACCGACCGGACCGACGCGAGTGATCTGCTGACCTCGTCGGCGACGGCGAGCGACACGCCGTAGTAGGTGCCGCTCGGTCACCGCGTCGGCACATACGGTTGATCTGTGCTCGAGCCGAACGGACCCCTGCCTCCCGAGATCTACTGGCGACGCCGCGCGCTCGCGATCGGTGGCGCAGTCGTGGTCATCGGGCTGGTCGTGTGGCTCATCGTCTCTCTGACCGGCGGGGGATCCCAGGATTCCCAGTCCGCCGCAGCATCGGCGTCCCTCGCGCCGTCCGCAGCCACCACGTACCGCCCCGATGCTTCTGCCACGGGCGGTTCGGCTCCGGCCGGCGGCTCGGGTGGCGGCGGGGGTGGCGGTGCGGCAGCACCGTCGGGATCCACCACTCCAGCCACGACGACATCTGCTGCTCCGGTCGCCCCCGGCCAGTGCGCCGACCAGTCACTTGCCGTGAAGGCCTCGCCCGACCAGCCGACCTACCCTGCGGGTCAGGAACCGGCCTTCACCGTCGTCGTCACCAACATCGGCACCTCCGCCTGCGAGCGCGATCTGGGATCGGGCCTGCAGCAGGTGCTGGTGTACACCCTCGAGGGTCAGCGTCTGTGGTCCAACGTCGACTGCTTCCCCACCACGACACCCGACCTCCGCACCCTGCAGCCCGGTGAGCAGGCTCCCTTCTCGGTCAAGTGGTCCGCCACCACCTCCGAGCCCGGTTGCGCCGCACCGCGTAACCCGGTCGGCCCGGGCGGGTACAGCGTCGTCGGTCAGCTGGGTCAGCTCCGCAGCTCCCCGGAGACGTTCAACATCACCTGAGGCTGAGCACCGTCGCTGTATTCGCGAGCGAGTTCTGTTCCCGCGGGAGTTTCCCTTTCCCGCAGGTGCTGCAGTCGCCGCGGGACCACGAAACGCCCGCGGGAAAGGGCAGCGCCGCATTCGCTGACCGTTGCTGTCTCCGCTGACGTTGCAACATCCGCGAAGCCGTCCAACGTCAGCGAATGCCGTTCCCGCGGGAGTTTCCATTTCCCGCGGGTGCTGCAGTCGTCGCGGGACCACGAAACGCCCGCGGTAACCGGGTAGCGCTGGCACTGCAACGTCCGCAGAACTGCTCGAGGTCACCCGTAGTAGCGAACTGTTCCCTGAATCGGGTCGAACACCGGCGGCTCATCGAAGTCGGCTTGTGACGTCTCGGTCTTCACTCCGTCATCGGTCGGCTTCACGACCTCAGGCAGCACTCTCCACCGAGCGCGTGGATCGTCGTCACCGACGCCTGTCTCCGGCATCAGCTCAGTCGAACGGGCCGGAGATGCTGGCTTCTGCCATGCGGGACAGGCCTTCTCGGATGTGCCGCGCCCACAGGCCGCCGATGCCGTCGACCGACTGCAGGTCCGCGGCAGTCGCGGCGAGCAGTGTCTGCAGCGTGCCGAAATGCCCGACCAGTTTGTGGACCTGATGGAACTGCAGCCGAGGAACCCGCGTCAACAGTCGGTAGCCGCGGGGGCTCATCGGTGCGTCGAGGGCTTCGATGGTGGCCGGGTAGCCGAAGGCGCGCGCGAGGACGGTGAGGTCGAGCAGGTCGACGTCCGTGAGCCGGTCGAGCGCCGCGAGTGATCGTTCGACGGCAGCGGTGGTGGGTGTCTCGTTGCCGGCGAGATAGTCGCGGACGACGAGCTGCCGGGCAGAGTCGTTGTCGCCCACCAACTCTTCGAGCTGGAGCGCCAACTGCCTTCCGTCGGTACCGAGTTCGAGGACGTTCTGCTCGATCTCCACCGACACCCGGCGCACCATCTCGAGACGCTGGGCAACGGTCAGCGCGTCGCGCAGCGTCACCGAATCCTCGATCTCCGTCAGCGACAGTTGACGGGTGACCTCGTCGAGTCGGGCGCTGTACCGCTCCAGTGTCGCGACGGCCTGATTGGCGCGCGAGAGGATCGTCGCCGACCCCTCGATCACGTGGCGGGTTCCGCCGACGTAGACGCTGAGAATGCTCATGGACTGGCTGACGGAGATCACCGGGTACCCCGTGTGGATGGCCGTACGTTCGGCTGCGCGGTGCCGAGTTCCCGACTCGACGGTGGGGATGGTGTGGTCCGGCACCAGTTGGACGTTGGCTCGCACGATGCGCGATCCGTCGGTGGACAGCACGACGGCGCCGTCCATCTTCGACAGTTCGCGCAGGCGGGTGGGTGCGAACTCGACGTCGAGCACGAAGCCGCCGTCGCAGATTGCTTCCACGTGCTCGTCGTATCCGAGGACGATGAGTCCACCGGTGCGTCCACGCAGGATCCGTTCCAGCCCGTCGCGCAACGTGGTGCCCGGCGCGAGATCGGCGATGGCGTCACGGAGCGAGGTCAGCGGAGCCGCTGCCGCGGAACGCGGGATCGTGTCGGGGGTGGAAACGGTATCGGTCACCGAGTCGAACCCCCCTGCCGTCGTTCCGGATTTCACGCGTGCAGAGTCAGGGTACCGGCACGTCGGCCGACTTTCTCCTGCGGTCGAATGCGCCCTGCATGGCACCGAAGACATCGGTGACCCGCGTGACCCGCATCCCGGGCGGATCACCGGCCGTGTCGTCGCGGGCGCCGCGGCGCTGGTCGGCGGGAACGATGGCCGATGTGAAGCCCAGGCGCGCGGCCTCTGCCAGCCGGCGATCGACGCCGACGACGCGGCGCACCTCCCCGGCGAGGCCGACTTCTCCCAGGACGACCATGCCGGTGGGTAGGGCCGTGTCCTTCGCGGCGGATGCGACGGCCAGGGCCAGCGCCAGGTCGACCGTCGGCTCGGTGGTTCTCATTCCGCCGATGGTGGCGGCGTAGACCTCTTTGCTGCTCAGCTGCACCGAGCATCGTCGTTCGAGCACGGCCAGGATCATCGACACCCGAGCCGCGTCGAGACCGCTGACGGCCCGCCGTGGCGTCGGCATGTGCGACGGGGCGACCAGGGCCTGGACCTCGGCGAGCAAGGCGCGCTTGCCGTCCATCGTGACCGTGACAGCGGTGCCGGGCACCGAATCGGCGCGGTGATGGAGGAAGAGGCCGGACGGGTCGCTGACTCCGTGGATGCCCCCTTCGCGCAGTTCGAAGCAGCCCACCTCGTCGGCGGCGCCGAACCGGTTCTTGACTCCTCGGACCATCCGCAGGGTCGAGTGCTTGTCACCCTCGAAGTGCAGGACCACGTCGACGAGGTGTTCGAGCGAGCGCGGACCGGCGACTGCGCCGTCCTTGGTGACGTGCCCGACGAGGATCACGGCCGTGCCGCTGCCTTTGGCGAGCGAGGTCAACGCGGACGTGATGGCTCGGACCTGGGTGACACCGCCGATGACGCCGTCGACGTCGGACGCCTGCATGGTCTGCACCGAGTCGACCACGACGAGGGTGGGAGCGACCTGTTCGACGTGGCCGAAGATGGTGGCCAGGTCGTTCTCGGCGGCGAGATAGACGCGTTCGTGTACGGCGCCCGTACGGTCCGCACGCAGACGCACCTGACCCGCTGATTCCTCACCGGTGACATAGAGGGCGATGTCCTGCGGACTGCGCTCGGCCCATTGCTTGACCACCTCGAGCAGCAGCGTCGACTTGCCGACGCCGGGTTCACCGGCCAGCAGGACGACCGAACCGGGAACGATGCCGCCGCCGAGTACGCGGTCGAGCTCGTCGACCCCGGTGGGGCGAGCGACCGACGCGGTGCTGGAGACCTGCGTGAGCGGGAGCGCGGGGGACGTCGGCACCATCGACGAGGAGCCGGCCCTGACACCGCTCGAACCGGGGCGGGCGGTGACGGGTGCGAGAAGGGTGACCTCGTCCATCGAGCCCCACGTCTCGCACTCGGGGCAACGGCCCACCCACTTGGCGACGGTGTGCTTACACGCCGAACAGCGATAACTCGTACGAGGTCTGGCCACGATTCGAGAGACTAGAGGGAGCTACCGACAGGTCGCGTCGTGCGACCCGAGCGGACTCAGCCTTCCGCTTCGCCTTCCATCCGCGGGGTGGTGCCCGGATCGACCGGAACGTTGACGACGACGTCGCCCGCCTCGGCGAAGGTGAAGGTGACCGGCACCGTCAGGCCGGGGCGCACGTTCTCGGACAGGTCCTCGAGCACGGCGGTGACCGACTGCGAGCCTTCCTCGGCGGTGGGGTCCTGCTCGGCGGAGACACCGGAGGCGACCGATGCCTGCGCGGGGATCTCGATGGAGGTACCTCCGGTGGCGCCGGTGATGGTCACCTCGGACGCGCCTTCGGTCTCGATGCCCGTCAGGCGGTCCGCCGTGGTCTCGCTGGTGTTGATCGCGGTGAAGATCAGTTCCGCGCGGCCACCGGGCTCGAGGGAGAACTCACCCGAGCTGGGGTAGGCGACGTGCACGTTGCGCATGGAGATCGTGCCCTGGTCCGTACCGTTGCCGTTGACAGCGGCGACCTGCATCGCGGTCTGCGAGACCTTGCCGGCGCTGCAGGCGGACAGGCCGATCACTGCGCCGAGGGCGAGAGCGACCGCCGTCGCGACTCTGGCAGGCCGAAACGGGGCGTTGGTTGCGGTCACTGGGTCGTCCTCCACTGGTCGTTCACGTCGGTTGTGCCGGCGGGCGGCTACCACTACAGCAGCGTAGTAGTTCGATGCCGGGGGTCGTAGGTCGGGTGACGAGTGTCGCGGCCGGGGGCACCTAAACCCCTGCTCGATACATGTATCGCGGCCGCTGTCAAGTACGCGCCGAAGTGCCCTGTGCCCCTGACCTGCACCGTTGGAGCGACCCTCCCGGGGGAGCGTGTTAAACTGGCCATATCGAAAGGGGCACCGAACACATGATTTTCAAGGTCGGAGACACCGTCGTTTACCCGCACCACGGAGCGGCGCTGATCGAAGCTATCGAGACGCGAACCATCAAGGGCGAGGCCAAGGAATATCTCGTTCTGAAGGTTGCGCAGGGTGATCTCACCGTTCGAGTTCCTGCCGACAATGCCGAGTACGTGGGCGTCCGGGACGTCGTCGGCCAGGAGGGTCTGGACAAGGTGTTCCAGGTTCTCCGCGCGCCGCACACGGAGGAGCCCACCAACTGGTCGCGTCGGTACAAGGCCAATCTGGAGAAGCTCGCATCCGGTGACGTGAACAAGGTCGCCGAGGTCGTTCGTGACCTCTGGCGTCGTGAGCAGGACCGCGGACTCTCCGCGGGCGAGAAGCGCATGCTGGCGAAGGCTCGTCAGATACTGGTCGGGGAGCTCGCACTGGCCGAGGGAACCGACGAGGTCCGCGCGGACAACATGCTCGACGAGGTCCTGGCCGCGGCTTCCTGACGGCCGCGCGTGACTGACGTCGTCGCGCTCGTTCCGGCTGCCGGAATGGGCGTGCGCCTCGGTGAGAACATGCCGAAGGCGTTCGTGGAACTCGCGGGACGCACACTGCTCGAGTGGGCGCTGGACGGTCTCACGACCTCCGGCGCCCTTTCTCGTGTGATCGTGATCGTCCCGGAGGTGTTGCGCGAGCGCACGATCGAGCTCTGCGCCTCCTTCGCGGTGGACGTCGACGTGGTCGTCGGCGGCGCCGAACGTACCGATTCCGTGCGCGCCGGACTGGTCGCCGCAGGTCACGCCGACATCGTGCTGGTGCACGACGCGGCGCGATGCCTCACGCCACCGTCATTGATCCTCCGGGTGGTGGACGCCGTCGCGTCGGGCGCTCGGGCGGTCGTCCCGGTTCTTCCCGTCGTCGACACCATGAAGTCCGTCGATTCCGCGGGCGTTGTCACCGGGACCGTCGATCGAGCGACGTTGCGCTCGGTGCAGACACCGCAAGGGTTCGACGGCGCCACTCTGCGCCGGGCCTACGCGGAGTTCCCCGAATCGGCGACCGATGATGCCGGGCTGGTCGAACGACTGGGTGTCGACGTGCTCACCGTGCGTGGCGACGCCGATGCTTTCAAGATCACCACCCCCATGGACCTGATTCTGGCGCGGGCGCTCATCGCTCGCCCGTGAGAGGACGAGCAATGCGAGTCGGCATCGGATCCGACGTCCACCCCGTCGAAGCAGGACGGGACTGCTGGATGGCCGGACTGCTGTTCGAGGACGCCGACGGCTGCGCCGGTCACTCCGACGGAGATGTCGCCGCGCACGCGTTGTGCGATGCGCTGCTGTCCGCGGCCGGCATCGGCGATCTGGGATCGGTCTTCGGAACCGGCAGGCCCGAGTGGGACGGCGTCAGCGGAGCCACCATGTTGATGCACGTGCGCCAACTTCTCGCCGAGAACTCTCTCCGCGTCGGCAACGCTGCCGTGCAGGTCATCGGCAACCGTCCGCGGATCGGCCCCCGCCGCCTCGAGGCGCAGACGCTGTTGTCGAACATCCTCGGCGGACCGGTGTCGGTGTCCGCCACCACGACCGACGGCCTGGGACTGACAGGGCGCGGTGAGGGCGTCGCGGCCATCGCGACGGCCCTGGTGCTGGACCAGCACGTGGTGCTCGATCAGCAGAATCCCCGGTAGGATCGGCCGTCGTGACCCTGCGCTTCTACGACACCGCGACCAGGGCCGTGCGTGAGTTCACTCCGCTGGCCCCCGGACAAGCATCGGTGTATCTGTGTGGCGCCACGGTCCAGGGCCACCCCCACATCGGTCACGTCCGCAGTGGTGTGGCGTTCGACGTGCTGCGACGGTGGCTCACCGCGTCGGGATACGACGTCGCCTTCGTCCGCAACGTCACCGACATCGACGACAAGATCTTGAACAAGGCAGCCGACGCCGGCCGGCCGTGGTGGGAATGGGCGGCGACGTACGAGCGCTCCTTCACCGCCGCCTACGACGCGCTGGGTGTCCTTCCTCCGTCGGCGGAGCCGCGGGCGACGGGACACATCACGCAGATGGTCGAGCTCATCGGCCGCCTGATCGACGCGGGTCACGCCTACGCCGCTGCCGGCGACGTCTACTTCGACGTCCGCAGCTACGACGCCTACGGAGCACTGTCCGGGCACAAGCTCGACGACGTGCATCAAGGCGAGAGCATCGGTGCGGGCAAGCGGGATCCGCGCGACTTCACGCTGTGGAAGACGGCCAAGCCCGGCGAGCCGTCGTGGCCGACGCCGTGGGGGCCGGGCCGACCGGGGTGGCACATCGAGTGCTCCGCCATGGCCGAGGCGTACCTGGGTTCCGCGTTCGACATCCACTGCGGCGGACTCGACCTGGTGTTCCCGCACCACGAGAACGAGCTTGCCCAATCACGTGCTGCCGGTGACGGTTTCGCCCAGTACTGGTTGCACAACGGCTGGGTCACGATGAGCGGCGAGAAGATGTCGAAGTCGCTCGGCAACGTCGTGTCCATCCCGACCATGCTCGAGACGGTGCGCCCGCAGGAGCTGCGCTACTACCTCGGCAGCGCGCACTACCGGTCGATGCTCGAGTACTCCGCGGAGGCACTGCAGGAAGCCGCCGCTGGATACCGCAGCATCGAGTCGTTCGTGACCAAGACTGCCGAGCGAGCAGGCGAGGTCCCCGTCGGCACGTGGACCCAGGCGTTCGCAGAGGCACTCGACGAGGATCTGTCGGTGCCCAAGGCGCTCGCCGAGATCCACGGTCTCCGTCGCGAGGGCAACAGCGCCCTGGCCGCGGGGGAGCTGGACAAGGCCGTCGAGGCCGCGTCGTCGATACGCGCGATGACCGCGATCCTCGGCGTCGATCCTCTCGATCCGCACTGGGCGGCCGGTTCCGCGGACGCGTCGGCGGAACGCGCGGCACTGGACCTGCTGATCGCGGACGATCTGGAATTGCGCAGCGCGGCGAAGGCCGGCAAGGACTGGCCGACGGCCGATCGTATTCGTGACCGCCTCGCCCGCGCGGGCGTGGAGGTCACCGACACCCCGAACGGCCCGGAATGGTCGATCGCACAGCCGGAAGGCACGGAGAAGTAATGGCAGGCAATTCGAGTCGGCGTGGCGCAGTGCGCAAGTCCGGCACCAAGAAGGGTCAGGTCGTCGGATCCGGCGGCAAGCGTTCCAAGGGACTCGAGGGTCGCGGCGCCACCCCGGCCGCAGCGGACCGCACCAAGGCCGCGCGCCGTGGACGCACCACGACTCGCGACACGACCTCCGGTGGTGGGCGCGGTCAGTCCGCCGGCGGTGGACGCGGTCGTCCGCCGGTGCGCAAGCCCGAGGACGGTCCCGAGAACGTGCTGGGCCGTAACCCCGTGCTCGAATGCCTGCGCGCGGGAGTGCCGGCGACGGCGCTGTACGTCGCATCCGGCACCGAGGCCGACGACCGGCTGAAGGAGAGCGTGCAGATCGCCGCGGACAACGGCATCTCGATCCTCGAGGTGTCCCGCATCGACCTGGACCGGATGAGCGCCAACGGTATGCACCAGGGCATTGCGCTGCAGGTGCCGCCGTACCGCTACGCGCACCCCGACGATCTCCTCTCGCAGGCGCGTCAGCGTCAGGAGCCGGCTCTGCTGGTCGCTCTCGACAACATCACCGACCCCCGCAACCTCGGCGCCGTCGTCCGGTCCGTCGCAGCGTTCGGTGGACACGGCGTGGTCATCCCTCAGCGGCGCAGTGCGTCCGTCACGGCCGTCGCCTGGCGCACCAGCGCCGGCGCGGCAGCGCGTCTCCCCGTCGCCCGCGCGACCAATCTGACTCGCACGCTGAAGGATTGGGCCGACAAGGGTGTCATGGTCGTCGGTCTCGACGCCGACGGCGATACCTCGCTGGACGACTTCGACGGCACCGGGCCGATCGTGGTGGTCGTCGGTTCCGAGGGCAAGGGTCTGTCCCGCCTGGTCCGCGACAACTGCGACAGCATCCTGTCCATCCCGATGGCCGGGCCGGTGGAGTCGCTCAACGCATCCGTCGCAGCGGGAGTCGTACTCGCAGGGATCGCACGCCAGCGCCGAGGCTGATCCGACTCAGCGGACGCGGATGGGGGGCGCACACCCCTTGCCTGAACCGCACACCCTCTGCAGTCGGCGGTGAGGGGTGTGCGCTCACCGGAGAGGGTGTGCACACTCCGCAGCGCGATCGGTGTCGGTGGGCGGGTGCAGAATGGCCCCGTGACCAGGACCACCTACTTCACCGCCAGCACCCTCGACGGTTACCTCGCCGACGAGAACGACTCTCTCGAATGGCTCTTCCGCCAGGACATCGACAGCGCCGGCCCGATGAACTACGACGACTTCATCGCCGGCATCGGCGCGATCGTCATGGGTGCCACGACGTACGCGTGGATCCTCGAGCACAACGCGTCGACCGGTGAGGCGTGGACGTACGACATGCCGGCCTGGGTGGTGACCCATCGAGACTTCGAGGCCTCCGAGCACGACGTCCGGTTCGTACAGGGTGACGCGGCCGACCTGTGGCCGGCGATAGAGGAGTCCGCCGGCGGCAAGGACGTCTGGATCGTGGGTGGCGGTGATCTGGCCGCACAGTTCGCCGAGGCCGGCCACCTGGACCGGATCGTCGTCTCGATCGCACCGGTCACTCTCGGTGCGGGCAGGCCGCTGTTCCCGCGTCGGTTCGATCTCCGACTCGTGGACTTCGCGCGCAACGGCGCGTTCCTCTGCGCGGAGTACGACGTGCTGGAACCGCACGCGCAGACCTGAGTCCTGTCATCATCTGTCCATGACGACGGTGGGTCGCAGAGCGCGCGGTGTGGTCCTGGCAGTGGTCGTGGTCGCCGCCTACGTCGCGGTGATCCTGACCTACGCGCTCGGGAGTTCGACGGGAGCGCCGGACCTCCGCGAGCCCGCCCCCGGTAAGGCCCTCGTCTACCTCGACGTCGACACGGTCTCCGGTGAGAAGTTCTCGCTCGACGCGCGGGTGTCAGTCTATCCGGGTGAGGGATTGACCGACGACGACGGCAACCTGGTCGACGACTTGATCGTCGACGTCACCCCGACGGCGAGTGCCGGGACACTCACCTTTCCGAGCGGGACCAGGGTGGGCCCGCTGCCGGTCTCCCTGTACGCCGACGGCGACATCCGGCACTGGCCGTTCGACACCTACGACGCGTCGTCGATCCAGGTGCGAGTGTTCTCGAACGCAGCCACCGGACGGGTGGCCGTGCCGTCGGAAATCGTGGTGACGGACTCCCTCACATCGTGGAGTGTCGAGGCCGTCGATATCGACGCGTCGTCGGCGCAGGCCTTCGATATCCGGGTGTCCCGCACGGTCGGAACCACGATCTTCGACATCGCGATCTGCGTTGTCCTGGTGGTGCTTCCGATGTGCACGCTGTTCGTGTCGATCCAGACTCTGCGCCGCCGCAAACAGTTCCTGCCGCCGATCATGACGTGGTTCGCGGTGACGCTGTTCGCGGTGCTCCCCATCCGGAATCTGTTCCCCGGCGCTCCGCCGATCGGGTCGTGGGTGGATTACACGGTGGTCCTGTGGGTGGTGGCGGGCCTGGCGACGGCAATGGTGCTGTACGTCGTCGCGTGGTGGCGGCAGGGGCCCTAGGGGTGGGCGGCGACCGGGAGTCGGGCCGGTCCGCGCGTACCGTCGAGTCATGATCGAACGGCTGAGGACGACGGTGACGCAGGTGGCCGATGCCGCACTGGGGACCGTGGGGATTCGTGTGGGTACCGAGGAGCCACCGCACACCACCGAGACGCTCACGGGTGCTGTCGAGATCCGCCGATACGAACCCCGCATCGCCGCGGAAACCGTCGTGGACGCCGACGAGGAGCGTGCGCGCAACGAGGGTTTCCGCCGACTCGCGGGATACATCTTCGGAGGAAATCGGGGTGCCGACAGCATCGCGATGACGGCGCCCGTGGCCCAGTCGGCCTCGCGCGGACAGAGCATCGCGATGACCGCACCTGTGTCGCGCGAGGCGAGCGACGAGGGGTGGGTGGTCCGCTTCTTCATGCCGTCGCGATGGACGATGGACACTCTTCCGGCGCCGAAGGACGATCGGGTGCGCCTGGTGGAGGTGCCGGCCGAGACGGTGGCGGTGCTGCGATTCAGCGGTGACCGCGGTGCGCAGGCCGTGGCGGCACGCACCACGGAGCTGCTGGACACCCTGAAGTCCCGCGGCATCGACACGACCGGGGAGCCGATGTCGTGGTTCTACGATCCGCCCTGGACGGTGTCGTTCCGCCGCCGCAACGAGGTGGCCGTTCCCGTCGCCCGGTGATCAGACGCTGAAGCGGATCGTTCGTCCCGGAGCGCACTGCGCCGCGGATCCGAGATCTGCCGACGCCACGACGGCGATCACCGGGTAACCACCGGTCACCGGATGATCGGCGAGGAACAGCACGGGCTGTCCCGACGGCGGTACCTGCAGCGCGCCGGTCACCATGCCCTCGCTCGGGAGCTCGTCGTTCCGCGACCGTGGCAGCGGCTCGGCGCCCTCGAGCCTCATGCCGACACGGTCGGAGTCGGTCCCGACCGTCCACGGCTGGGTCGTCAGCAATTCGAGAGCGTGGTCGGTGAACCAGTCCGCCCGCGGGCCGGGGATCACCCGCAGGGTGGTGCGGTGCTCGAACGGGTACGGATTCACGTCCGCTCGAGGCCAGTCCTCGGCGTCGTGACCGACCGGCAGCACGGCGCCGGCCGTCACTCGCTCGGGTCCGATGCCGGACAGCGAGTCCGTGGACCGGCTGCCCAGCACGGGGGTTACGTCTATCCCGCCGCGGACGGCAACGTACGAGCGCAGTCCCACCGGCGACCAGTCGAGGCGGATCTCGGCGCCCGACGGCACCACGACGACGGCGCCGTGCCCCTGCGGTGCGCCGTCCACCGTGAACGGGGCCGGAGCCCCCGTCACCGCCAGAACCACCTCGACGCGTGCGCGCAGCACCAGTCCACCGAGCGTCACCTCGAGCGTCGCGGCGTCGATCATGTTCCCCACCAACCGATTCGCCGCGTCGTGCGAGCGTCGATCGGCCGCGCCGGACGTGCCGACACCGAGCGAGGACCACCCGGTGCGTCCTCGGTCCTGCACGGTCGTCAGCGGCCCGGTTGCCAGTACCTCGAGCATCACATCACCGCGCGGAACTGCACCCGTGTGCCGGGCGCGAGCAGCGCGGGGTCGTCGCGGTTCACGTCCCACAGCGCCGCATCGGTGCTGCCGATGATCTGCCATCCGCCGGGCGACGACGTCGGGTACACCCCGGTGTACTCGCCGGCCAACGCCACGGATCCCGCCGGCACCGAGGTGCGCGGATCGGCGCGGCGCGGGATCGACAGTGGCTCGGATCCGACCAGGTACGCGAAGCCGGGGGAGAAGCCACAGAACGCGGCAGTCCATACTTGGCCGGTGTGCACGGCGACGATGTCCAGTCCCGTTGTCGCGCAGACATCGTCGAGGTCGGGGCCGTCGTACCGCACGTCGATCGTGATCGTGTCACCGGAGCCGCCGAGCACCTCCGCCGGCGGCGTCTCACGGAGCCACGACGCCACCCGCGACGGCTCCGCATCCTCGGTCATCGTCACCAACACGGTGCTCGCGGCAGGAATCAGTTCGACGACACCGGGGTGCCCGCTCGCCCAGCCGGCATGGTGAGCGGCGACGGCGCGGACGTCATCGAGGTCGACCAGCAAGGCGCGATCACCGGCCGGTGAGATCTTCACGACACGAAGGGGATCAGGGTGATGTCGTTGCGCGACAACACGTCACGTACTGCCAGCGCCATGTCGACCGCAGCGGGAGTGTCGCCGTGCAGGCACACCGAGTCGGCCGACACCGGGAAGTCCACCCCGTCGACCGACGCCATCACGCCCTCGGTGACCATGCGGAGGACGCGTCGGGCCACATCGTCGACATCGGACAGGACCGCACCGTTTTCCCGTCGTGATACCAGCGTTCCCTCCGCGGTGTAGCCGCGGTCGGCGAACGCCTCGGTGACGGTGCGCAGGCCGGCGTCGGCGGCGATGTCGAGGAACACCGATCCGGGTAATCCGAGCACGGGGAGCGAGGCGTCGTACGCCAGTACGGCGTCGACGACGGCACGGGCCTGCACCTCGTGACGGACGATCGTGTTGTACAGCGCGCCATGCGGTTTGACGTAGCGCACGGACCCGCCGACGCTGCGTGCCAGGCCGTCGAGCGCACCGATCTGGTAGATGACGTCGGCGCGGAGATCCTCCGCGGTCACGTCGACGAAGCGCCGTCCGAATCCCACGAGGTCGTGATACCCCACCTGCGCGCCGATACGCACGTCGGCGGCGACAGCGTCGGAGCAGGTTCGCAGCAGCGTGGACGGATCGCCGGCGTGGAACCCGCACGCGATGTTGGCGCTGGTGACGATGCGCAGCATGGCGGCGTCGTCGCCGAGTGTCCAGGCGCCGAAGCCTTCGCCGAGATCGGAGTTGAGGTCGATACCCACTCGTCCACACTAGGCGAGACCAGGGCGTGTCTCATGTGTAAAAAAAGGTCGGGTTTTTTGACACGTTTCGTCGACGTGTGAAGTTTCTTGCTACTGGCGGTCGTGGGGTCGCACGAGCAGTCGGAGAAACTCTCGGTTGATGAACAGTCGGTCCCGCCCGACCTTGCTCTCTTGCAACATCCCTGCGCCGACAAGTGCTGAGAGCCAACTTGTCGCTGTCGGTCGGGACACGCCACATCTCGAGACGACCGTGCTGATTCGGCAGTACGGCTGCTCGAAGAGAACTGACTGGAATTCGGAATCTGCACCGCCCTTGGAGACTGCGCGCGCCCGGTGGCTGAAGTCTTCCTGGAGTGCGCGGATGGCGTGCACCGTGTGAAGCGTGTCGTTGGACGTCCGTTCGACACCGGCGAGAACGTACAGAACCCACGCTTCCCACGCCGCGTCCGACGTGACCTCGAGCAGCAATCGGTAGTAGTCGTTCTTGGTGTCGATGATGTACCGCGAGAGGTAAAGCACCGGCATTCTGAGGAGCCCGGCTTCGATCAAGAGCATGACGTTGAGGATTCGTCCGGTTCGACCGTTGCCGTCGGCGAAGGGGTGAATTGCCTCGAACTGATAGTGGGCGACGGCCATCCGGACCAACGGGTCCATGCCGTCGTCATCGTGTATGAATCGTTCCCACGCGCTGAGCTTCTCCTCGATCAGCGCACGCCCTTCGGGTGGGCTGTACACGACCTCGCCGGTGGTCGGGTTGCCGATACGCGTGCCGGGAATTGTCCGGACCTGCATCTCTCGGCCCTTGATGATGCTGCATACATCGATCGCAGTGGACGTCGTCAAGCCTCGCTCGGTGGTTCGATCGAAACCGATTTTCAGAGCAGTCCGATATCTGAGGGTCTCACGGGTGGCGGGGTCGGCACCGGCATCGTCGTCCAGGTGCCGGAAGAGTTCGTCCGTCGTGGTGACGATGTTCTCGATCTCCGAGCTGGCTTGAGCTTCGAGGATCGGAATGGAGTTGATGAGCACCGTCGGATTCGGTATCGATACGACCGCCTGATCCAGCTTCGCGAGTGCAGTGTTTGCCGCGATGGCAGCCTTGAGGACTGCGCGGGTCTCGAGCTCGTCGGCGCCGGGAGGTGGAGGAAGCTCGTTGAACGGGATGTCGGGTTGCCACGCTGCCATGCGGAGACGATGACACGCTGACTGATATATGTAAAGAAAGTGCTCAATTTTTTACATATCAGCCAGAAGTGCAAACTTTCTTCCTCGGTCTCCCCACTCGTCTGTCAGGCGACGATGGTCTTGCGTGCCGGGGTGCGACGACCCACCGCCCGGCAGACGAGGTAGATCACGAACGAGATGGTGGTGACGAACGTCGAGACGGGGACGCCCGGCGCGAGGGAGAGCAGGATGCCGCCCACCGCGGCGGTCTCGGCGAACAGGATCGACAGCCAGGTGGCGGTGACCGGGTTGGCCGTCACCCGCGACGCCGCGGCGGCGGGGGTGATCAGGAGCGAGAGCACCAGGAGGGCGCCGACGATCTGCACTCCCAGCGCGCAGGCGACGCCGACGAGAACGGCGAAGACGATGGACAGCAGTCGCATCGGGACACCACGTGCCTCGGCGCCCTCGGGATCGGTGCTGGCGAACAGCAGCGGCCGGTAGACCACGAACAGCACCACGATGACGACGAGGGCGACGGCAAGCAACAGCGTGAGACCGGTGCTGCCGACGCCGACGATCTGGCCGACGAGCAACGAGAAGCTGGTGCCGGTGCGGCCGGGATAGGCCCACAGGAACAGCACCGACAGGCCGAGTCCGAAGCTCATGATGACGCCGATGACGGAGTCGCGCTCACGGGCTCTGCGTCCGAGCAGCGCGAACAGCACGGCGGCGATGACAGATCCCAGGATGGCACCGACGCCGACCGCGAGGCCGACGAGCAGGGCTGCCGAGGCGCCGGTCAGGGACAGCTCGGACGAGCCGTGCACGGCGAAGGACCACTGACGGCTGACGATCAGCGGACCCAGTGCGCCCGCCAGGACACCGAGGATGGCGGCGGCGATCAGTGCTTGCTGCACGAAGTCGTAGCCGAGGAGGTCGGCGGTGGTGCCGAAGTCGAGAGCTTTGCTCAGTGCGTCGATGACCTTGTCCACTGGCCTCAGATTTCGTTGTCGAGATGGTGTGCGCAGTCGCCGCCCGCGGCACCGAGAGCGTCCATGGCGTCGCCGGTTCCGACCACGACGAGACGGCCGCGCACGCGAAGCACCTCGACGTCGGTGTCGTACAGCTCCGAGAGCACCTCGGACGTCATGACGTCCTCGGTGGTGCCGATGCGGAACTTGCCGTCGACGAGGTAGACGATGCGGTCGACGATCGGCAGGATCGGATTGATCTCGTGCGTCACGAAGACGACGGACGTGCTGTGCGAGCGTCGGCGTTGATCGATCAGGTGCGCGACGACCTGCTGGTTGGCCAGGTCGAGGCTCAGGAGCGGCTCGTCGCAGAGCAGCACGTCCGGGTCGCCGACCAGTGCCTGTGCGACGCGCAGACGTTGCTGTTCTCCACCGCTCATCTGCCCCAGGGGCGCATCGGCGAAGGCCTGTGCGCCGACCGAGGCGATGGCGGCGTCGACGGCCTCGCGGCGGGCGTGACGCCCACGGAACCCGATGCCCCAGCGGTGGCCGTCCCACCCGAGTCCGACGAAGTCGCGGCCGCGCAGCGGCACTCCCTCGTCGATCGCCTTCTGCTGGGGGATGTAGCCGATGGACGAGCGTCCGCCGGCGATGCTGGCGGTTCCGGAGGTGAGGGACGTCTGCCCGAGAAGCACCTTGAGCAGGGACGTCTTTCCCGACCCGTTGGGGCCGAGGACGGCGACGAATTCTCCCGGTGCGACGGTCAGGTCGAGATCGGACCACAGGACACGCTCGCCGTACGCGAGCGTCGCCCCGGTCAATTGGACGGACGTCATCGCCGCACTCGCGTCACGAGGTGACACCCAGCGCGTCCGCGAGGTCCTGCGCGGCGGTGCGCTGCCACGAGACGTAGTCCTGCCCGGCGGGCAGGGTCTCGGTGACCTCGACGACGGTGATGCCGTTCTCCTCGGCGATGCGGCGGACATCGGCCGTCACGGCGTCCTCGGTCTGGATGTTGTAGACCAGGACGTCGACACCCTTGCTGCTGAACAGGTCGCGCGTGGCAGCGACAGCGGCGGGCGAGGGATCGTTGCCCTCCTCGATGGCGTCCTCGAAGTCCTCGGGGGTCTTGTCGTCCACCCCGGCTCCTTCCAGCAGGTAGTGCGCGATCGGCTCCGTCTGCGCGACGGGTGCGCCCGGCTTCTGCTGGGCGATGCGATCCGTGATGTCGGTGATCTCGTGGATGTCGTCGTGGAACGCCGCGGCGTTCTCGGTGTAGTACGCCGCGTTGTCGGGGTCGACCTTACCGAGTTCCTCGGCGATCGCCTCCGCGGTGGCCGCGGCGATCTCGGGGTCGTACCAGACGTGCTCGTTGGTCTCGCCCGAATGGTCGTGGGCACCCGCCTCGTCGGCATGGTCGGCGTCGTCCGCGTGCCCCTCGAGCAGCGAGTACGCGTCGACGGAGGGCACGTCTCCCGCGGAGGCGAGAACGTCGTCGACGAACTCGTCGTAACCGCCGCCGTTGTAGACGACGAGGGATGCCTCCGACAGCGCAGCGGCGTCGCCCGGGCTGGCCTCGTAGGAATGTGGGTCGGCCGACGGGTCGGCGATGATCGCGGTGACGTCGGCGCGGTCGCCCGCGACGGACTCGGCGACGGAGCCCCACACGTTCGTCGACGCGACGACGGTCGGTCGCCCACCTTCGGCACTGCCACCGTCCGAGGAACTGCATCCGACCAGCGCCGTCGCCGTGAGGGCTGTCATGCCGAGCGCGGCGACAGCGGTGCGAAGGGGGATTCGGGCGGGTGCGTACACGGCGGGTGCTCCTGGGTTGTTGGTCTGTTATCGCTAATGGAAACCGTTGTCACGACCATACCGGCCGACCTGCCCGAAGACGAAACCGTCCCGTAGGCGACGTCGACGACTCGGAGCGGATACCGTCTCCTGCATGGCGAGGTCCACGGAACCGCGACGGATGGCCACGCTCGCCTCGCTGGCCGCCGAGCTCAACATCTCGCGTACCACCGTGTCCAACGCCTACAACCGCCCCGACCAGCTCTCGCCCGAGATGCGTCTACGGATCCTGGACGCGGCGCGCGCCCGCGGATACCCCGGCCCGGACCCCGTGGCCAGGTCGTTGCGGACCCGGCGCGCCGGCGCCGTGGGCCTGGTGCTCACCGAGGCGCTCAGCTATTCGTTCTCCGACCCGGCGGCCGTGCAGTTCCTGACGGGTCTCGCGGAGTCCTGCGAGCAGGCGGGCCGCGGCCTCCTTCTGATTCCCGCCGGTCCGGCCTCCACTCCCGAGGATGCTGCCGCCGTCGTCCAGCAGGCGGGTGTCGACGCGTTCGTCGTGTACTCGGTGTCGGACGACGATCCGCACCTGACCGCCGTGCGCGAGCGTCATCTGCCCACGGTCGTCTGCGATCAGCCGCGCGACGCCGCCGAGACGTCACTGGTCGGCATCGACGACAGGGCTGCGATGCGCGAGATCGCGGAACAGGTTCTTGCACAGGGACATACGCGCATCGCCGTGCTGTGTATGCGACTGCGTCGTGATCGACACGACGGTCCCGTAGACCGGGACCGGCGGGGCGCCATCACCTTCCACGTGCAGCGTGAGCGCATCGCCGGGATCGCGGATGCGATGACGGCGGCAGGCGTCGACCCCGACGTGGTCGTGGTGGAGCGCTTCGAGCACAGCCGCGCGGCGGGTCGCTCCGCCGCCGCCGAGGCGTTGAGGGCCGCGCCCGGCGCCACAGCGTTGATCTGTACGTCCGACGTCCTCGCGCTGGGAGCGCTCGATCACCTCGACTCCCTCGGCATCGACGTCCCGGGGCGGATGTCCGTCACCGGTTTCGACGGTGTCGACGAGGCCGTCCGCGTGGGGCTGACGACCGTCCGTCAGCCCGTGTTGGAGAAGGGGCGTCTGGTCGGCGAGATCGTGCTGGGCGTCAGCCACTCAGGGGTGGACCGGACCGAGCACCTCCCGACGCATCTGCTCGCCGGGGTGACGCTCGGCCCGGTGCGGACCGGCTAGCGGGCCAGCAGCTGGGCGCACCGCAGCAGCCCGAGGTGGCTGTAGGCCTGCGGGTGGTTGCCGAGCGAGCGTTCGGCGACAGGGTCGTATTCCTCGCTCAACAATCCCGTCGGACCTGCCGCGGCGACGAGCTGGGTGAACAGAGCTTCCGCCGGAAGTCGTTGCCCGATCAGCAGATACGCTTCCACCAGCCATGCCGCGCACAGGTGGAAACCGCCCTCGCCGCCGGGAAGGCCGTCGTCGTGGTGGTACCGGTACACCGTGGCGCCGCTGCGGAGTTCCGCCTCGGTGGCGACCACCGTGGCGGCGAAACGCGGATCACTGGGATCGATCAGACCGGACAGGCCGATGTGCAGGGTCGCGGCGTCGAGATCGGTGCCGCCGTACGCAGCGGTGAAGGACTGCGCCTCCTCGCTCCATCCCTTGTCCAGCACCTGTCGACGGATGACGTCGCGTAGCGTGCTCCACCCGAGTTGGGCGTCGCGGCTGTAGGTATCGGCGAGCCTGATGGCGCGATCGACCGTCAACCAGCACATCACCTTGGAGTAGACGTGGTGGCGCGGATTGCCGCGGATCTCCCAGATGCCGTTGTCGGGTTCGGACCATCTCCGTTCGACGGCGTCGACCATGGCGCACACGAGGTCCCAGTCCTGATCGGTCAGGATCTCGGTGTGTTCGGTGATGCCGCTCGCGGTGCGCGAGTCGGCCAGCGTCGTGATCAGGTCCACGATCGGACCGAACACATCGAGCTGCACCTGCTGATTCGCCGCGTTGCCGACGCGCACCGGACGCGACCCCGCGTAGCCGGGGAGCGCGTCGATGACGGCCTCGGGCGGCAGCGACTGGCCCCACAGCGTGTAGAGCGGATGCAACCGCTCGGGTCCGGTGACCGTCTGCAGGACGTCGTGCACCCACAGCAGGTAGTTCTCGGCTTCGGATCGCGAGCCGAGCGACACCAGTGCCGATGCGGTCAGGGCGGCGTCGCGCAGCCAGCAGTAGCGGTAGTCCCAGTTGCGGACGCCACCGATCTCCTCGGGAAGCGACGTGGTGGCGGCGGCCATGATGGCGCCCGAGTCGGCGTGCACCAGACCGCGCAGCGTCAGTGCGGACCGCTTCATCAGGTCGGGCTTGAGCTGCGGCAGGGTGAGTCCGGCCGCCCAGTCGTGCCAGTACGACTCGGCCTGCGCGCGGCGCTCGGGCTCCGGAACTTCCGACGGTCCCAGATCCGATGTACCGCAACGCAGTTCGAGCACGACCGGTCCGCCCGACGGATCGATCTCGGCGCGGGCGGTTTCCTGCCCGTGCTCGGTGGTCACGGTCCAGGAGATACCGGGTGCGCGCAGCACCATCGGATCGTTGGTGCCGAACACTCGGAGGCCGTCGTCCTCGGCCTGGAGCCGCACGCGTGCCTGGCCGAACTCGGGGCGGGGAGCGAACGTGACCACTGCCTTCGCCTTGCCCGTGATTACGCGCGTGAAGTCGGTGCGGTCCCGCGGGACGTCGTGCGCGAGGTAGTCGTCGACCTGCAGGCTCGCCCACCGTGTCTGCACCGTCATGGTGCTGTCGAGGTACTGCTGACTGAGCGGCAGCGACGCACGCGCCGGTCCGACGGTGAAGTGGCCGGCCTCGTCGCCTCCGAGAAGGTGCGCGAACGCGGCTGCGGAATCGGGCTCCGGGTGACACAGCCAGGTCAGTCCGGCCTCCGGAGTCAACAGCGCGACCGATCGTGGGCTGGCGAGCATCGTCAGCCGCTCGATGCGGGGAGCGTCCGCACCCGACAGCCAACGGCGGCGCTCCTCGTAGAGGAAGGCGAGCGCGGCGGCGACCTCCTCGGTGCTCTCGACGCGGTACTTGGCCAGCGATTCGCCGTCACCGACCTTGACACCCACGTCGGGACCGTGGAGGCGTCGGAAAGCCTTCTCGTCGGTGACGTCGTCGCCGAAGAAGACCGCGGCGGACGCCCCGTCCTGATGGCGCAGGATGTCCAGTGCCTGGCCCTTGTCGGTGACGATCACGGCGAGCTCGATGACGGACTTGCCCTCGGTGACCTGCACGCCGTCCCAGGTGGCGGCGCCGGCGCGAACCTCGTCGAGCGCTCGCGCGCCCGCCTCCGGGTCGGCGTTGCGCACATGGAGGGCCGCGCTGGCGGGTTTGGTCTCGACCGAGATGTGCTCGGCGCGGGAGGCGATCGACCTCAGTTCGGAGACGACTCGTTCGAGAAGAGCCGTGGCCTCGCTACCGAGTTCGGTGACGAAGCCGGCGTCGAACTCGGAGCCGTGGCTTCCGACGAGCTGCACCTCGACGGGCAGGCGGGAGAGGATCGCCAGATCCCGCAGTGCGCGCCCGGAGATGACCGCTGCCTGTGTGCCGTCCAGGCCGGCGAGTGCACGCAGCGCTCGAACCGACTCCGGGAGCGGGAACGCCTTCTGCGGGTCCGACACGAACGGCGCCATGGTGCCGTCGTAGTCCGACGCGACCAGCAGTCTCGGGACCCGCGCGACACCGACGAGTGCGCGGCGGAGATCGAGTGGGAGGTCCACTGCACTCACAGCGCACACCCGTGACGGCGGCGACCTGTACGGCAGCGAGCGGGACGACAACCAGGGCTTCTCACGAGGTCAAACTTAAGGGAGAGCGGGCCGTCGCGCCGCATCGGGGATCGAGGCTCAGCAGTTGTGCACCCGGGGGTCCGGCGATGTCGGCGGGTTCGGCGATTATCTGTAACTCGTCGATACGTCCTGGAGGTGTCTCCCGAATATGCGGCATTAACTTTTTGGACGATTGTTCGTAATGTAATACTGACAGCGTGACGTCGCATACGAGGCGAACTAACGAGGAGCGTCATGTCCAAGCCTGTCGAGTTACCCGAACCTATAGCCACGACCTGGGAGTGGCAACTGCACGGACTGTGCCGCGGGATGGATTCCGCAGTGTTCTTCCATCCGGAAGGTGAACGGGGACATAAGAGAACGGCCCGTGAGGAGCAGGCGAAGCGCGTCTGCCAACAATGCCCGGTGATGCAGCGGTGCCGCGAGTACGCGGTGGCTGCGGGGGAACCGTACGGCGTCTGGGGCGGATTGTCGGCTCCCGAGCGTTCGCTGATCGAAGGACTCCAGGATGTCCGCGCAATCGGTTGAACGAATGAATTCACGGTGATCGAAAACGGCGTAAAGCTTGGAATGTCAGAATATTCGAGCTAAACACCTGTACGTCGTAAACCCGATGGTCGTTGTCCGGGTCTGGCTGCAGGTCTACGCTCGCCTGGCATGTGCAGAAACATCACCGAGCTGCGCGGCCTCGAGCCCGCGGCGACGGACGAGGAGATCGAAGCGGCTGCCCGGCAGTTCGTGCGCAAGGTCAGCGGGCTGCGGACCGTCTCGGATGCCAACCGTGCCGCGTTCGAGTCGGCGGTCGCCGAGGTGACGGAGACGACGACCCGACTGTTGGGTGTCCTGCCGCCCCGGAAGCAACCGCCACAGACAGTGCCGCCGCTACGGCGACTGGCACACGCGCATCCGCACTGACCCGGATTCAGCCCAGGGGATCGTGCTGGACGTTCTGCATCGGGGTTCCCACCCGCCGCAGCGCGTACAGCGTCGTGCGGACCATCGACGGTGACCCGCACACCTGGATCTGCCGGTCCGCCCACGATCCGAACCGTGTGACCACCTGACCGAGCTTGCCCACCATCGTGTGGTTGAGGCCGGGCGGGAACTCCCGCGCCGGGCCGGGACGCCACCACGGCTCTTCCGGGTGCTCGACGACGGGGACGACGGTGAGCCACGGGTTGGTCCGCGCCAGATCCCACAGGGTGTCCAGGTCGTAGAGGTCGCTCGGATACTCGCCGCCGACGAACAGGTGGACCCGCGGAGTGCGACTGCGCATCGCCATCGCCATGAGCTGGGCACGCAGCGGCGCGATCCCGGTTCCCCCGGCGACCATCAGCACGTCCGGGCTGCCGGGCGCGGTGTCCAGGCTGAGACCGCCCAGGGGTGGGCCGAGCAACCATCGGTCGCCGACCACCGTCTCGGACACGATGGCGGGACTGACCCACCCGGCGGAGACCCGGCGGACGTGGAACTCGATGCCGCGGTAGTCGTTCGGCGCGATCGCGGGGGACAGGTATCGCCACATGCGCGGCCGCTGCGGGATCTGGACGCTGAGGTACTGGCCGGCCTCGAACGGGATGTCGTCGTCGGTCTGCAACCGGACGACGGCGAGATCCTCGAGAAGCCGATGATGTTCGACGACGGTGGCACCCCAGTAGGGCGGCAGGTCCTCGGTGTCCGCGCCCACGGCCATCGAATTGCAGATGATCGACACGACGCGAGCCCACGCATCGTCCGTGTCCGACGTCCACGTCGACTCGTCACCCGAGATGCGGAACGCCTCCACCAGCGCGTTCCGGGCGGCGAGGAAGTGCGCTCCGGTGAGTCCGTGCTTGCGGTGATCGCGACCCAGCTGGTGTAGGAACGGCAGGAACTCGCTGTCGTCGAGGTGTGTGACCACGTAGTCGACGGCACGGACGAGGCGGTGCCTCTGCTGGTCCATCGCCGCCGGGAAGTAGCCGCGGAAGTCGGGATGTTCGGCGAAGAGGCGCGCGTAGAAGGCCTTGGCGACGGACTCGGCGCCGTCGTCCGCCGACAGCACGGCAGCTACTCCGGCACGCACGTGCGCGAGGGCCTGTGCGTCGAGCAATGGGCACCTTCATCGTGTTCGAGTGACGGGTGGGGTTCGCCCTCGAGACTACTGGTCCTCACCGACGTGCGGCGAGCCTCCCGCTGTCCTGCGTGTTGGACCGTCAACTAACTTGAGCGGAATAGACTCAAGTCCGGTATGGTTGATCCCGGCGACACCAGGTTCGACATGCACGACAGAAGGAAGGTGACCGGTGGACTCGTTCACACCCACAACGAAGACCCAGGCAGCGCTCACCGCTGCACTGCAATCAGCATCGGCAGCGGGAAACCCGGACATCCGGCCGGCTCATCTGCTCGTCGCTCTGCTCGACCAGACCGACGGCATCGCAGGTCCCCTCCTGAAAGCTGTCGGCGTCGATCCCGCCGTCGTGCGCAAGGACGCTCAGTCCCTGGTCGACCGCATGCCGTCGGCGACCGGGTCGACCACGCAACCCCAACTGGGGCGCGAGGCTCTGGCCGCCATCACCGCGGCCCAGCATCTGGCCACCGAACTCGACGACGAGTACGTCTCCACCGAACACATGGTGGTCGGACTCGCGACGGGTGACTCCGACGTCGCCCGCATCCTGCAGGGCCACGGCGCGACGTCCGCAGCACTGCGCGATGCGTTCACCACGGTCCGCGGCAGTGCGCGTGTGACCAGTCCCGATCCGGAGGGCACCTACCAGGCTCTCGAGAAGTATTCGACCGATCTGACCGATGCCGCGCGCAGCGGCAAGCTCGACCCGGTCATCGGGCGCGACACCGAGATCCGTCGCGTCGTGCAGGTCCTGTCCCGTCGCACCAAGAACAACCCGGTGCTGATCGGTGAACCCGGCGTCGGCAAGACCGCCATCGTCGAAGGCCTCGCCCAGCGCATCATCGCCGGCGACGTGCCGGAGAGTCTGCGCGGAAAGACCGTCGTGTCCCTCGACCTCGGATCGATGGTCGCCGGCGCGAAGTATCGCGGAGAGTTCGAGGAGCGGCTCAAGGCCGTCCTGGACGACATCAAGAACTCGGCCGGACAGGTCATCACGTTCATCGACGAGCTGCACACCATCGTCGGCGCCGGCGCGACCGGTGAATCCGCGATGGATGCGGGCAACATGATCAAGCCGATGCTCGCCCGCGGTGAGCTGCGGCTCGTCGGCGCGACCACTCTCGACGAGTACCGGAAGTACATCGAGAAGGACGCGGCCCTCGAGCGCCGGTTCCAGCAGGTGATGGTCGGGGAGCCGTCCGTCGACGACGCCGTCGGCATCCTCCGCGGACTCAAGGAGCGGTACGAGGTGCACCACGGTGTGCGCATCACCGACTCCGCGTTGGTCGCCGCCGCGACGTTGTCCGACCGCTACATCACGTCGAGGTTCCTGCCCGACAAGGCGATCGACCTCGTGGACGAGGCCGCGTCGCGTCTGCGCATGGAGATCGATTCGCGGCCTGTCGAGATCGACGAGATCGAACGCGTCGTGCGTCGGCTCGAGATCGAGGAGATGGCGCTGGCCAAGGAGACCGACGACGCGTCGAAGGCTCGCCTCGAGAAGCTGCGCGGAGAACTGGCCGACAGCAAGGAGAAGCTCGCCGAGCTCAGCACACGGTGGCAGAACGAGAAGAACGCCATCGATTCCGTCCGAGATCTCAAGGAGCAGTTGGAGTCTCTGCGCGGAGAGTCCGAGCGCGCCGAGCGCGACGGTGATCTGGGCAAGGCCGCCGAACTGCGATACGGACGCATTCCCTCGCTCGAGAAGGAGCTCGCGGAGAAGACCGCGGCCACCGTCCCGCAAGGCGACGTGATGCTCAAGGAGGAGGTCGGGCCGGACGACGTCGCCGACGTCGTCGCCGCATGGACCGGCATCCCCGCCGGGCGCATGCTCGAAGGCGAGACCGCCAAGCTCCTGCGCATGGAGGACGAGCTGGGCAAGCGCGTGGTCGGCCAGGCCGACGCCGTGCAGGCAGTGTCCGATGCGGTCCGCCGGGCTCGTGCCGGCGTCTCCGACCCCAACCGTCCGACCGGATCGTTCCTCTTCCTGGGCCCGACGGGTGTGGGCAAGACGGAACTCGCGAAGACGTTGGCGGACTTCCTGTTCGACGACGAGCGCGCGATGATCCGCATCGACATGAGCGAGTACAGCGAGAAGCACTCGGTGGCCCGTCTGGTCGGTGCTCCTCCGGGATACGTCGGGTACGAGGCCGGTGGCCAGCTGACCGAAGCGGTGCGGCGTCGCCCCTACACGGTGGTGCTGTTCGACGAGGTCGAGAAGGCTCACCCGGACGTCTTCGACATTCTGCTCGCCGTCCTCGACGAAGGCCGTCTGACCGACGGTCAGGGTCGGACCGTCGACTTCCGCAACACGATCCTGATCCTCACCTCGAACCTCGGTGCGGGTGGCGACAGGGAGCACGTGATGGCGGCGGTGCGCAGCGCGTTCAAGCCCGAATTCGTCAACAGGCTCGACGATGTCGTGGTCTTCGACCCGCTGAGCGAGGAGCAGTTGGAGTCGATCGTCGACATCCAGCTCGAACAGCTGCAGCGTCGGTTGTCGACACGCAGGCTCACACTCGACGTCACCCCGTCCGCTCGGTTCTGGCTGGCCGTCCGCGGATACGACGCGCAGTACGGCGCACGTCCGTTGCGTCGATTGATCCAGCAGGCGATCGGCGATCAGCTGGCCAAGCTGTTGCTCGCCGGCACGATCGTCGACGGAGACACCGTCGTGGTGGGTGTCTCCGAGGGCGGAGATGCGCTCGAACTGAGCTGATCTACAGCGCGTGAGCGTGCATATCGACAGTCCACGTGGGCAGCGGGTCCGGATAGCCTCTCCAGGCGTCCGGGCCCGCTGCTATTTCGTCGTCCGTCAGAACTGCCGCGCGGAGAATCGACTCGACGTCCGTGTCCTGCAACCGGATACCGATGACGACGATCTCCTGGCCCGCCGGCACGTCGATCTCGCTCCACGGCTGTGCGCCGTCGATCGTCAGGGCCGGTCCCGCCTGTGACCACACCGCCGCTCGGTCCGGCCTGCTCGCGATCCAGCAGAAACCCTTGCTGCGCAACACACCCTGTAGTCCGTCGAGTGCGGACGCGAGCCGGGTCGGATGGAAGGGACGATCGGAAACGAAGACGGTGCTCGAGATCCCGAACTCCTGCGTCTCCGGAAGGTGGGTGCCGGCGATCTCGTCGTCCCAGCCCGGTGCGTGCAGGGCTGCCTCCGGGTCGTAGAGGCCCGTGTTCAGCACGCGCAGGGGGTCCACCGCTCCACGCGTCGTCACGACGACGTCGGCACGCGGATTCAGTCGTCGCACAGCAGCTTCGGTGGCACCCGCCAGCGCCTCGGAGACGAGGTCGGTTTTCGTCAACAGAACGATGTCCGCGAACTCGACCTGGTCGACCAGCAGATCCGAGATCGATCGTTCGTCACCGTCGGCCACGTCGAGGTCGCGAGTGTCGAGGGTGTCGCCTCGGGAGATCTCGGCCAGGAAGGTCGACGCGTCGACGACGGTCACCATGGTGTCCAACCTGGCCAGCGTGCCGAGGCTGACGGGGGAGTCGCCGTCGGCACCGTCGAAAGTCCAGTCGAACGATGCGGCGACGGGCATGGGTTCGGATACTCCCGTCGATTCGATCAGCAGATAGTCGATGTCACCTGCCGATGCCAACTCGCCGACAGCCTCGATCAGGTCCTCTCTGAGCGTGCAGCAGATGCAGCCGTTGGTGAGTTCGACGAGACGTTCCTCCGTGCGGTGAACGCTGGTCGTACCGGTGACGGAACCGTCGAGAAGTCGCGCGTCGATGTTGATCTCACTCATGTCGTTGACGATCACCGCGACTCGTAGACCGTCGCGGTTCGCCAGGATGTGCTCCATCACGGTCGTCTTCCCCGCACCGAGGAATCCGGACAGGACGGTGACGGGCAGCAGGGATCGTGAGGTCATGCCTTAATGATAATCGTTGTCATCAACGGCGGATGGGCGGGGTGGTCGTCCTCAGCGCCGATGCCGCGGGCAGCGGCCTGCCCAGCAGATATCCCTGCACCATGTCCGCGCCCACCTCACGGGCCGTCGCCAGTTCCTCGGGAGTCTCCACGCCCTCGAAGATGCAGATCGCGCCGATCTCACGGCTGAAGGTCGAGACGGAGATCGCCGCCGCCCGGCGCATCGGGTCGGAATCGATCCCGCGCACGATCGAGGCGTCGAGCTTGACCACGTCCGGACGCAGCTCGACCAGCTGCCGGAGCCCCGAATATCCCGATCCGACGTCGTCGACGGAGATGAGAACCCCTGCGCGTCTGAGCATGTCGACCGCGACGCCCATGCCGTCGTAGTCCTCGATGCGGTCACGCTCGGTGACCTCGACGACCCACTGTCGGCGGACCATGTGGTCGACGAGACTGCCGGCGAGGTCGGTGGACAGAATCGTGTCGGCGGATGCATTGACCGCGACGAACGCCCCGTCGGGCAAGGGTGCCGACGCCGTGATGGCGGCGTCGATGGCGCAGACCTCGAGCTCGACCCGCAGTCCGACGGTGTTCGCGTCGATGAACCACGTCTGCGGAGATCCGTGCCCGTCGGGGAAGCGGGACAACGCCTCGTATCCGACGACGTCGCCGGTGCCGGCGGTACAGACCGGCTGGAACACGATGTCCGGCCCGCCGTCGGCGATCAGCGCCGAGATGCGGTCGTGGATGGACTGATCGGCGGTCGAACCCTGCAGCCGCGCCGCATGACGCCGATGCATCGTGGCTTCCGCTCGGGTCATCAGACGGTGCAAGGTCGACCCGGCGTCCGCGTGTGGATCCACGGCTTCGGTGATCGATCCCGTCGTCAGGGTGACCGGTGCGCTGCGCAACGTCGTCGATTCGAGCGCGGCGCCGAGTGCTCGGCTCTCCTCGCGGCCCGACTCCTCGCTCCGTGCGCGATGTACGCACAGGAACTCGGACGTGGACAGCCGGGCCAGAAGTGCCTCGGTCGGCGACGCATCGACGAGTCGCTCGGCGATCTCCACGAGCACCTCGACGGAACTGTCGCGGCCGAAACGCTGATCGACGTCGGCGAAATCCGCGACATCTACGACGGTGGCGGCCATCGTCCACGGTCCGTGCGAGCCCTGGGCGCTCTGCGACATCGACGACATCCGGTTGTAGAGACCGCGTCGGGTCAGCAGGCCCGTCAGCGGATCGCGTTGCGCCGCATCGACCTGTCGCCGGAGGAAGGCGACATACATGCGGATGGCGAACGGCGTCGCGAACATGCTGCCCAGTGCCAGGGTGCGCGAGAGCGTCACCCACACCTCCGTGCCGTCCCGCAGGGACAGAACCGTCAACACTCCCAGGACGCACAAGGAGTACGCCACGTGCAGGACCAAGGTCCTGGTGCCGGTGAACGCCGCCGCGAACAAGGACACCAGGACCAGGACGGCGATGGACGGCATCGACAGGAAGGCCGACTGGAACATCGCCATGACGGCGACGACTCCGATGTCCGCGTAGATCACGTACGCCGTCTCGAAGTGCGGCAGACGTTTCTCGGTGAGCCAACCCAGCGCCACCGGGATGGTGGTGAGCGAGAAGATCAGGATGAGTATCGCGCCGCCGGGACGGAGGTAGTCGGACGGCATGAGAACCAATCCGCACACCCCGACGATCAACGTGCTGACGGCGATGACCGCTCGTGAGCGCTCCGCCGGCCTGGGTGTCAGCGCGAGGAAGGACAGCGCGGGATCGGGGCTGATCCGCTGTGATCTCACGAGGCTCGTTTCCGCGGTCGGCACTGTCGACGGGTCGAGCCAGACCTTACCGCCGGGAAACCCGCGCTGCGGCCAGAACCGAGTCGGCGGCGGGCTTCCACGGCATGAAGATCGCCACTGCCACAGCGCACGCCAGGCACGCGGACACCGTGACGTACGACGCGAACTGGAATCCTTCGAGGCTCGCGGACTTCATCGCAAGTATCAGGTCGGCCTTCTGCTGCTCGAACAGCGACGGTGTGGGCCGTTTCGCCATCTCGATCACGGCGATGACGGTTTCCCGAGCAAAACCCTTCTCGCCGTCCGTCATCAGCGTCGACGGCACCGCGTCGACCAAGGGAGAGACACGGGACGTGTAGATCGACGCCACGATCGAACCGAGAACCGCCACGCCGAGGGTGCCGCCGATCTCGCGCGTCGTGTCGTTGACGGCCGATCCCGCTCCCGCACCGTCGAGGTCGACGGCCGACATGATCGAATCCGTCGCCGGTCCTTGGACTATCGCGAGTCCGAGGCCCATCAGCACCATCGAGAGCAGCACGGGACCGAAGTACGGAGTGTCCACCGTGGTCTGTCCGGCGATGAACATTCCGGCGCTGACGATCATCAGGCCGACGACGATGACGGCGGTCGTTCCGATGCGCTGGGCGATGAGAGTCGCCACGGGAGCACCGACGGCGACGGCCACGGCGAACGGGAGCGAGTGCAGACCGAATTCGAGCGGCGAGTATTCGCGGACGCCCTGGAAGTACTGCGTGATCATGAACAGGAACCCGAACATCGAGAAGTATCCGACGGCGATGGACAAGGCCGGGAGCGAGAAGCGTCTGTTCGAGAACAGCGATAGATCGAGAACGGGAGCGCCGGTTCGCTTCTCCCAGAGGATGAATCCGGCGATCGCGACGGCCGACAGCAGGTATCCCGCGAGGGAGTAGGCCGAGAGCCACCCGCGGTGCGGAGCTTCGATGATGGTCCACACCAGGGCGGTGATGGCCACGAGAGACGAGATCAGCCCGATGGTGTCGAATCGTCCGACATGTTCGGCGCGTGATTCCGGGATGAACGCACGTGCGGCGGCGGCCACCAGCAGCGCGACGGGGACGTTGATCCAGAACACCGAGTGCCACGAGAAGTGCTCCAGCAGATAGCCTCCCGCTGTCGGGCCGATGGCGATGGCGAAGCCGGCCATCGCGGTCCAGGCGGCGATGGCAAGGGCTTTCTCACGAGGATCGGTGAAGATCGTGATGATCATGGCCAACGTCGCAGGGAAAACGGCAGCGGCGAACACGCCCATGACGGCCCGTGCTGCGACGACCTGTCCGAGGTCGGACGAGAGCGCGCCGACGATGGACAGTGCGGCGACACCCAGCAGGCCGATGATCATGACGCGGCGACGGCCGTAGCGGTCCCCGAGGTGACCGAGTGCGAGGAGGAAGCCGGCGAAGGTCAGCGTGTACGCGTCGACCACCCACTGCAGTCCGCTCATCGATGTCTGCAGTTGCACGCCGATCGACGGCAGCGCGACGTTGACGATGGTGTTGTCGAGCACGACGAGAAGTTCTGCCGCGCAGATGACGAGGAGTGCCACGGCGCGACCTCGTCCCGACAGTCCCAGTCGTACAGGTTCGAGTGATGCGTGATGACGTGCCATGGGCCCTCGCTCCGAGTAGAGTTATGCGAACTGGCATAGAAGTGGAACGAAAGCTAGCCGTGTCGGGAAGTAACGGTCAACGACATGTGACGGCACGCACAAACGAGTAATCGAGGGGTCCCACACCACATGGCACGGACGTCGACGCGGCAGAAGATGATCACCAGCGCGGTGGAACTGCTCCGTGAGAGGGGCGCATCGGTGACTGTGGACGCGGTGCTCGAACGGAGCGGAGCGCCCAGAGGCTCTGTCTACCATCACTTCCCCGGCGGACGCGCCCAGATTCTCACCGAGGCGCTGGACGCGGCGGGCTCCGTGATCACCGGGTTCATCGAGTACTCCGCCGTGGACGGTCCGGTCGTGGCTCTGCACCGATTCGCCAACTTCTGGAAGACCACACTGGTGGACAGCGACTACATCGCCGGGTGCCCGGTAGCTGGAGCGACCCTCGGCGGCGGTGACGACAGCGACGCGATGCGCACAGGATCCGCCGCGATATTCGGCCGGTGGATCGACGCCATGACGGCAGCCCTCGAACGCGAGGGCGTGGACTCCGACAGGGCCCGAAGGCTGGCATCGATGTCCATCTCGGCCTTCGAGGGCGCCATAATCCTGGCCAGGACCTTGCGGAGTGTCGAACCGATCGACGATGTCGTCGAAGAACTGAACTTGATGCTGGAGTCGTTGGCGCGGTAAGGGGCGCTGCAGGGGGTGTGCACACCCTTTCTGGTGAGCGCACACCCTGTACGGCTGACTGCAGAGGGTGTGCGGTTGATGGTGGGGGTGTGCGCACCTCTGTCATGGGTGCTCAGCGGTGCCGGGACGTGTCCGCCGCGGGCGCACTGCAGGGGTTGTGAACACCCTTTCTGGTGAGCGCACACCCTGTACCGCTGACTGCGGCAGGTGTGCGGTTGACGGAGGGGGTGTGCACTCGGTTGCCGTGGGTGCGCAGGGATGTCGGAGCCACACCGTCGCCGCCGGGTGCGCTGCCAATGGCGTGCGCCTTGCCCGTGAGTGCTCAGCGATGCCGAGACGTGGGCCTCCGCGTTGCCGGGTGTGTTGCTGGTGGTGTGCACACGGTTTCGGTGAAGCGCACACCCTCTACCGCTGACTGCAACAGGTGTGCGGTTCACGCAGCAGGTGTGCACTTGGGTGCGCAGCGGTGCCAGGAGCCCACACCCTTCGCCGTCGGGTGCGTTGCAGAGGGTGTGCACACCCACTCCCCGAAGCGCACACCCTCTACAGCTGACTGCAACAGGTGTGCGGTTCACGCAGCAGGTGTACGCACACGTTCGGTGCGGCGCAGTCCGGCGCCGGCCACCCCTCCGCAAAGCGCACACCCCCTCCGCAAAGCGCACACCCTCTACCGCCGGCTGCAAATGGTGTGCAGTTCACGCTGCAGGTGTGCACACCCCCTGCGGGGCCGCGACGACGCCCACCGATCCGACTCAGACGCGCACTGCCTCCCGCGAGGTCACGCGTCGCTGGCGCAGGATGCCGGCGACGACGGTGACGGCTGCCAGCACTGCGGACAGGCCTATCGCCGTGCGCTGCTCCGGCATGATCACCATCATCACCAGGACGAACACGATGAAGCCGATGGCGAGGTACGTCAGCCACGGGTACAGCCACATGCGCACCGGAGGCCGTCGATTCTCGCGATCGAGGGTGCGGCGCAACACGAGCTGGCTTGCCGCGATGGCCAGGTAGACGAACAGGGCGACGGCGCCCGTGGTCGCCAGCAGGTAGCCAAACAACTTCTCCGGCAACGCGTAGTTGCCCACCACGGCAACGAAACCCAGTGCGGTCGACGCCAATACGGACACGTACGGAACGCCGCGACCGGAGACCTTGCGCACCACTGCCGGGGCATCGCCGCGCTCGGACAGCGAGAACAGCATGCGGCTCGCCGTGTAGAGCGCAGAGTTCAGGCACGACGCCACCGCGGTGAGGATGACGACGTCCATGATGCGATCCGCGTGCGGGATGTTCATCTGGCCCAGAACGAACTGGTACGAACCGGTTTCGGCGTCGAGCTCCATGGACGGAACCAGCGCGACGACGATGAAGATCGAGCCGAGATAGAAGATCATGATGCGCCAGATGACGGAGTTGACCGCCCGCGTGATGCCCTTCTTCGGGTCCGGCGACTCGGCCGCGGCGATGGTGACGATCTCGGTGCCCATGAAGGAGAACATCGTCGTCAACATGGCGGCGATGACCGCTCCGAAGCCGTACGGCATGAAGCCGCCGTTGGCCCACAGGTTCGAGATGCCGCTGACGTCGCTCCCGGGCAGCAGTCCGAGAATCGCGAGCACACCCAGAACGATGAATCCGATGATCGCGACGACCTTGATCAGCGCGAACCAGAACTCGAACTCGCCGTAATTGCCGACGCTCAGAAGATTGGTGACGGTGAGAACCAGCGTGATGGCCAACGCCCAGATCCACTGGTCGCCGCCGATCCACGACGACATGATGAGCGCGCCGGCGGTGGCCTCGACGGGAATGACCAGCACCCAGAACCACCAGTACAGCCATCCGACGGAGAATCCGGCCCAATGTCCCAGTGCCCTCGTGGCATACGTGGAGAACGAGCCGGTGTCCGGATTCGCGGTGGCCATCTCGCCGAGCATCCGCATCACGAGGACGACGAGTATTCCGGCGAACAGATAGGACAGCAGCACCGCAGGGCCGGCGAGGTTGATCGCCGTGGCGGAGCCGACGAACAGTCCGGCCCCGATCACTCCGGCGATGGAGATCATCGTGATGTGCCGTGGTTTCAGGCTGGTGCCCAGTGAACCGGGTTGACCGGTCGAGGCGACTGGGTCCGCGTCCTTGTTGTCAATCGACATGGGAAGTCTCCTTGTGAGAAGCGAACCTTCCGAGTCGATCACATCGGACCGGTCGTCGCATGGTCACGGGACATCTCGTCCGGTATGCCCGAATAGGACCCGATTCGCCCACGCGCGGCGGGTCTACCCTGGTCGCATGACCACGCCGCGTGACAACGACGATTCGGCTCGTGACCGCGATCAGCCGACCGAGTACCTCGAGACAGGTCATCCGGGCTACACCTCGGACCCGACTCAGGCGTACGGCCGGCAGGAATACCGTCCGACCGAGGCATTGCCGACCGGCGACTACTTCGGCAACCAGCAGGGCTACCCGCAGCAGAACTACACCGGCCAACAGAACTACACCGGCCAGCAGGGCTATCCGCAGCAGAACTACACCGGCCAGCAGGGCTATCCGCAGCAGAACTACACCGGCCAGCAGGGCTATCCCCAGCAGGGCTATCCGCAACAGCCTCAGCAGTACGGCGAGGCACCCTTCCTCGACGACGGCAACGGCAAGGACCCGAAGTCACCGAAGACCGCGCTGATCGTCCTCGCGGCTCTGGTCGTCCTCGCGGTGGTGGGATTCGGGGCGTACCTGGTCTTCGACTCGCAGTCGTCCTCCCGCACTGCCGCGCCGGCCATCACGCCGCGCTCCGCGGCTCCTACGACGACGCCGCCGACCACGACACTTCCCGCGCCGACGTCCGGGTCACTGCCGGGACTGGACAGCATTCCCGGCGGTCTGGGGGAGGCGTTGGGATCGCAGGGCGCCTCCATCGGCACGATCACCTCCAACGACGGCACGACGATCGTCATGGACGGCATCGGCGGATCGTCGGTGACGGTGGTGACCGACGCGAACACCCAGATCGTGGCGCTGGGGGCGTCGACGGTCGCGGATCTGCAGCCGGGAACGTCGATCGTCGTGCAGGGCACACCGCTTGCCGACGGCCGCATCACCGCCGAGGTCATCGTCAGTACCGGTATCGGCTTCAACTGAAACAGCCGCGCCCTCCGATGAGCGGAGGGCGCGGCTGTTCGCGTGCTTCTACTGGCGTGCCATTCCGCGTTCGATGGCCGCGACGATCTGCGGGCGCAGTTCGGCGGCGGCGACGATGTGGTGCACCGACCCGACGGTGCGGGCGCGCTCGATGTTGTGCACCGCCTCGAACTCCGACGCCACCTCTCCGAGCTTCTCCGAGCGGACCGCGGTGCGCGTGGCCGACAATTCGACCTGCAGGCGGGCGCGCTCGGTGTCGTCCTCGGAGGAGTTCATGCGTGCCTCGAGGTCGCGGACCGACGGGTCCGCCGCGGTGCGCTTGTTGACGTCGCGGGTGAACACGACGGCTGCGGCCGGGGCGCCGCCGAGAACGGAGGCGAAGGAACCCTCGACGGCGAGCACCTCCATGTTCTCGTTCAGCGCACCGGAGAACACGACGAAGGCGCCGCCGTGGTAGCGGGAGACGACGCAGAACACGATCGGGCCGTCGAAATTGACGATGGCACGGCCGATTTCGGCGCCGTACTCCAACTGGAGGTTGCGCAGCGACTCGGGTGACCCGTCGAAGCCGGACAGGTTCGCCAGCACCACCAGGGGTCGGTTGCCGCTGGCCGCGTTGATCGCGCGAGCCGTCTTCTTCGACGAGCGCGGGAACAGCGTTCCCGACGTCCACTGGTCCGGGCCGTCGGCCGGGAACCATCCCTTGCGGGGGATGGCCCTGGACTCGATGCCGATGACGGACACCGGGTATCCGGCGAGGTGCGCGTCGAAGACCACCGAGGTGTCGGCGTCGGCCATGTCGGCCCAGCGCTCGAGCACCGCGTGATCCTGGTCGACGACGGCGCGCATGACGGTGCGGATGTCGAACGGCTTCTTGCGCTCCGGGTTGGTGGCGGAGGAGAAGATGTCGCCGACGGTCTTGAAGTCGCTGGACGGGTGCACGTGCGGGTAGGTCCGGACGTCGCGGTCCACGGGGTCGACCGTCGTGGTGCGACGCGGGAAGCGTTCTCCCGGTGCGCGATACGCGTGGTCGTAGTGCGCGAACAGGACGTCGCACGCGGCACCGAGGTTGGGCGCCCAGTACTGCGCCTGGCCGTTGGGGCCCATGACGCGGTCGTAGCCGCCGATGCCGAAGTTGTCCTCCGCCGACACGCCACCCGAGTAGTCCAGTGACTGCTTGCCGGTGAGCACCATGGCGCTCTCCGGGGTCATCACCAGGATGCCCTTGGTGTGCATGAGCATCGTCGCCTCGGCGTTCCAGTACGGCTGAGCGCCGACGTTGATACCGGCGACGATCACGTTGATCTCGTGGCCTGCCTGCGTGAAGGTGATGATGCGGCGCAGTGCCCGCGACACCCAGTCCATGTTCTCGGTGCCGCTGCCCATCGAGATGGTGGCACCGGAGGACAGTGCGAACCACTCGACCGGGACGTTCATCTCCTCGGCCAGGTCGATCGCAGCGACGACGCGAGCGCACTCGGCCTCCGCCACCGTGCCCAGGGCCTTCGTCGGATCACCGAACAGGGCGACGCGGGTGATGCCCTCGGGGTACAGCGCGGTCGGCGTCGAGACCAGGCCGACGATGATGCCCGCGGTGTTCTGACCGTACGGCCGCGAGATGGGTTGCAGCGCACCGCTCTCGTCGAGGTCGTACTCGACGAAGGATCCGTCGCGCTTGGTCAGCACCGGGATCAGTTCGTACGGGTAGACGGTGCCGCGGGCCTGCGAACGCTGCACGTTCTGGGTGTACGTGTCCAGCGGACGCATGGGCTCGGTCGGCGGATCGGTGATCTTGGTGACGACGCCGGTGCCCGGACGGTACGAGAAGCGCAGAGCCTGCGGGGTCGGCTCCGCACCGGGACGCACCGGGACGCGGGCAAGCATCGTGATCTCCTCGAGGCCGGCGGCCACGGTGAGGGGCGCGAGATGCCGTGCGACGGTACGCAACTTGTCCAGCGGCAGGTCGAGCACGGGCCACACGTAGAGGACCACGCGGTTGTGGTCGAGTCGCCGGTTGCCGCGTCGGGCCTGCGCCCGGCGGATACCGTCGAGGCACGCGGAGATCGTGCGCTCGAACGCCGGGACCGAGACGACGTTGCCCTGGGCGTCGAACTGCACTGCGGCATCGCGGATCTCGGCCAACGCGACCAGGCGCTCGTCCTTCGGGTTGTCCTTGGACACCAGATCGAACAGGTACGTGCCGGGTGCCGACGGGATGCGGGTGCCGTCGAAGTTCTTCAGGCGCCACAGATCGAGTCGCTGTCCGGTGAGGGGATGCAGGTCGCGCAGGGACATGTCCTCGGTGAGGACGCCCCCCTGCGGACGGAACGTCACCTGTCGCGAGATGCCGGTGCCCTTCCCGAACACCGTGACGGTGACGCGTCGCCACGTGGTGGTCACGTCGTGCGCGGCGATCTCTGCGCGCAGCTCCTCGACGACCTGGTCGCCGTTCTCCGGGGCCGTCGGCCACGCGAGGTAGACGTCGACGGCGAGGTTCTCCGGGGCCGGTCCCGCGGTCTCCGCCAACGCGGACAGGGTGGCGGACAGTCCGTCGCGGTCGGTCATCGTCGAGAGCAGGTTGACCTTGCCCCCGACGAGGGTGAAGGTTCCCGACACATAGTGCCGCCCTTCGCGATCGAACGCCTTCACGTCCTCGAAGTTGCGGATCTCGTAGTACTGGCGCGTGATCACCTCGAGCAGCGCGCCGGGATCGGACATGCGCTGCGAAAGCAGCTCGACCAACGGCTCGCCCGTGGCGACGAGGGCGTCGATACGCTCCTGATGGTCGTCCGCGTCGGGGTTCTCGGACAGGTACTGCAGGCTGCCGCGGACACCGTCGTAGACCTGCTCGCGGGCCTTGCGGATCTGCGGCTCGTCGAACAACTGGAAGCGCAGGTTGCGGGCGACGTCTCCGATGACCGGGTACCGCACCTGCGTGGCGACGACGAGGCGGTCGAGCACCTCGCCGACGGCGCCGTCGGCATCCGGGGCGACCGACGGGTCCGCGATCCAGCGCTCGAGGAGCGCGGCGATGGCCGGGACCTGGTTCTCGATGCGCTGCTGCGCCAGAAACAGTCGGTAGACGGCTTCCTCGAGATCCGTGCCACGTTCGAGGTCGTTCTTGTCGTAGTGGCGCAGAACGCGAGTCAGCTTGTCGCGGAACTCGTCCGGCAACCCCTGCACGTCGGCGTCGAGAGACTGCAGGAACGAGTGGAAGTGCTCCCGCGGGCTGTGGACGCGCTCGTCGGTGTCCTCCTCGTCCATGGTCGGACGGTTACGGGTCAGCTCGCACATGTCGGCGAACGTCGTCAGCAGATCCAGCTCTGCCTTGACCAGCTCTCCGTCGCCGCGGGGGAGTGCGCCGCGCAGGGCGTCGTACTCGGCGATGGTGTCCAGAGCGCGCGAGGCACTGACGTCGTAGCCGCTGAGGAGAGCGCGCAGTTCGTCCAGACGAGCGAGCGCGTCGACCCGGTCGTCGCGGACGGCGTCGGCACACGGTGAGCGGAACTCGACGCGTGCCGTGGTCGACGCGGCGGCCTGCTCGCCGATGGGATCGACGCGCAGCAGCGCAGCACCGTTGTCGACCTGAGCGTTGACGATGGCGAGAACTTCGCTGACCCGACCGGCGGTGGTGGCCCGGACTGCGGTCTCCATCTTCATCGCCTCGAGGACGACCAGCGTGGCGCCGGCCTCGACGACGTCACCGACGGCGACGGGTACGGCGACGACGACGGCGGGAGCCGGTGCGCGGACCAACCCGGCCTCGTCCTGGGAGATCTGGTGGCTGATGCCGTCGACCTCGACGAGATACCCGGCCGGGCCGGGAACGGTGACGACGGAGTAGCGGGTGCCGTCGATGTCCGCGCGGCGCTCGAAGGTGCCCAGGCGCTCGACGTCGATGGTGATCTCGCGGTCGTCGACGGACACCAGGTAGCGGTGCGGACCGACCTGGCCGACGGTGATGCGGTAGCCCTGGCCCTGGTAGTTGAGCTCTACGGTCCGGCCGATGTCGTGGCTGGCGCGGGGACGTCCACCGCGTGCGGAATGCAGGAACTTGATGCGCTCTCGGGCCTCGTCCGCGTCGTAGGCGTCGACGGCCGCGGCGACGAGCGCGACGTCGGAGACGCGTGTCGGGCCCTCGGCGGTACCGGCGCCCGTGCGATCGAGCCAGCCGGTGTCGGCCGTGGCGTCGATCAGTTCCTCGCGGTCGAGGAGGTCGAGCAGGAAGGATTTCGTGGTGGTGCCGCCGTCGATGACGACGGTGGTCTCGCGGAGTGCGGTTCGCAAGCGCGCCAACGCTTCCGAGCGGTCGCGTCCCCACGCGATGATCTTCGCGACCATCGAGTCGTAGTCGGGCGGGATGACGTCGCCCTGGGCGATGCCGGTGTCGACGCGCAGGCCGGATCCGAGGGGGAACTTGAGCAGACGGACGGTGCCGGGGGCGGGAGCGAAGCCGTTGTCCGCATCCTCCGCGTTGAGGCGGGCCTCGACGGCGTGGCCGAACTCGGACGGGCACTCACCCTCGAGCGCATGGCCGCCGGCGACGAGAATCTGCAGCTTGACCAGGTCGAGGCCCGTCGTCACCTCGGTGATGGGGTGCTCGACCTGCAGACGGGTGTTGACCTCGAGGAAGGTGAAGATCTTCTGCTCGGGCTGGTACAGGTACTCGACGGTGCCGGCGCCGTGGTAGCCGGCGGCGCGGACCAGTTCGGCCGACGCGGTCCGCAACTCGTCTGCCTGCTCCTTGGTCAGGACGGCGGAGCTGGACTCCTCGATCACCTTCTGGTTGCGACGCTGGATGGAGCAGTCGCGGACGCCGGGGGCCCACACGTTGCCATGGGTGTCGGCGATGACCTGGACCTCGACGTGGCGTGCCTCGGTGACCAGACGCTCGAGGAAGACGACGGGATCGCCGAAGGAGCGCTCGGCTTCACCCTGCGTGCGCTCGAGAGCGAGTTCGAGCTCGTCCTCGGCGAAGACCTTGCGGATACCGCGGCCGCCGCCGCCGCTGCGCGCCTTGATGATGAGGGGGTAGCCGATGGCCGCGGCGTGACGACGCGCATCGGCTCGGGTCTCGACGGGACCACCACTCCACGGCGCGACCGGCACGCCGACCTTCTCGGCGAGGATCTTCGCCTCGACCTTGTCGCCCAGCAGACGCATCGATGCCGCGGACGGTCCGATGAACGTGATGCCCAGGCGTGAGCAGACGTCGGCGAAGGTCGGGTCCTCGGCCACGAAGCCCCAGCCGACCCACACGGCGTCGGCGCGCGCCTCGACGAGCGCACGTTCGAGTTCGGCGTAGTCGAGGTACGGGTTCTGCACGCCGGTCTTGTGCAGCGTGACGGCCTCGTCGGCCTGGCGTACGAACATCGCCTTGCGCTCGGCCTCGGTGTGGAGTGCGATGACACGCAGGGGTTCGGTGGAGCGAGATTCGCTGTTCAGTTCGCGTACTGCTCGGATGAGGCGCACTGCTGCTTCGCCTCGGTTGACTACTGCTATGCGTGTGAACATGCGCTCCGCCGTCTCGAATGGAATGTGTCGTCCGGCCCAGTGTGACGTCCTCACGGCGTACTGGCGAGTACATCCGAATATGGTGGCGTGAGGTAGTGATCGGTCACTGACCTCGGCAGATGCGTTACCAGTCGGTATACCGACGGGTAATGCAGCGGCGGGGCGGATCCTTGTGCCGCGCGCGGGAAAAGTACAGTGGAGGGCGATGACAGCGATGTGGTTCGGCCTTGCTCTGATCGCACTTCTGGGTGCGGTGGCTCTGCTGTACATCGATCGTGCCCGTCGCGGGCAGCAGGGACGCGTGCGTCAGATCTGGGCGAAAGCCCAGGGCTACCACTACGTCGCGGCCGATCGCGACCTCCCGGCGACCTTCGGTCGTGCCGTGATGGCGAACCAGGAATTCCTCGGTGCCGTGGACGTGGTCGAGGGTGTCCGGCGCGGCGAGGAGTTCGTTCTCTTCGACCTCGAGGACGCGGCGACGGTCATCGCGGTCCGACGCGAGGTGGGGTCGGACGTGGACATCGATCTGCGGTCCAGGACGACACCGCCTCCCAAGGACGCCGACATGCAGTTGCTCGGTTCGTTGGGGCCGCGCATCATCTTCGCGACCGACCTCGATGTGGCTCGCCGGGTCTGTGACCAGAGGATGGTCGCCTTCACGCACTCGGTTCCCGACGTGGTCCAGCTGCTGTGGAGCGAAGGTGAATGGACGCTGGGGACGGTGCCCATGGGGAGTACGGGACGCGAATGGGACGCCGCCATCGACACGGTCACCCGGTTGTCCGGCCTTCTCCACGTCCTGCCGCCGTCCCGCCGGCGGACAACGCCGCGCGCCGAGAACTGACGAATTCGTCAGCCACCCTGCCGGGTGAGGAAGCTCACCGGCTAGTCTCGTCCGCATGTCGTCTCCGACGCCGCGCACGACGCGGCCCATCGCCCTCGTCACTGGCCCCACGTCCGGAATCGGCGGGGGATACGCCCGCAGACTCGCCGCCCGTGGCCACGATCTCGTCCTGGTCGCCCGGGACACCGAGCGCCTCGAGGCGCTGGCGCAGGAACTGACCGACGCCTACGGCACGTCGTCGGAAATTCTCTCGGCCGACCTGTCCACCGACAGCGGACGTGCGATGGTCGTCGAGCGTCTGGAACAGGGCGTCGAGGTACTGGTGAACAACGCCGGGTTCGGAACGTCCGGCGAGTTCTGGACGGCGGATCCGGCGGCACTCCAGCGCCAGCTCGACGTCAACGTCACGGCCGTCATGCAGTTCACGCGCGCCGCGCTGCCGTCGATGATCGCCGCGGCCTCGGGCACCGTCGTCAACGTCGCGAGCGTGGCCGGCCTCCTGTCCGGCCGCGGATCCACCTACTCGGCGTCCAAGGCGTACGTGGTGTCGTTCAGTGAGGGCCTCGCCGGTGGCCTGGCAGGAACGGGCGTGCGCATCCAGGCTCTGTGCCCGGGCTTCGTGCGGACCGAATTCCACGAGCGCGCGGGCATCGAGATGTCGACGATTCCGAAGTTCATGTACCTGTCCGTGGATCAGGTGGTGGATGCGTCGTTGAAGGACCTCGACAAGAACACGGTCCTGAGCATTCCGGGGCTTCAGTACAAATCACTGACTTCGGTGACGCGTCTGGTGCCTCGTTCCATCGCTCGTCGTGCAGCGTCGCTGGTAGGCAGCGCTCGCGGTCGAACATAGGCCTGTCGGCGGCGCGCCAACCCTCGACCTCGGGTCGACGGTGAGGCATGACATCGCTATGTTTCCAGTGTGACTGTTGTGGCCCTGGTGGCGTTCCTGATGATCATCGGCATCGTGTGGATCATGTCCGTCGTGCGTCGGACACGTCGATCCGCCGACACCGTGGCGGCCGGATTGCACTTGCTCGAGATCGAGCTGGATCGCCGCCGCGCGGTGATCCCCGACCTGGTGCGCGCCGCTGTCGACGCCGAGATCGACAGGGCTGCGGTCAACCAACTGGTCGGAGCGCGGTCCTGGTCCGCGATGATGCGGGACCGTCGTTCCGAGCTCGGTGATCGCGCCGCCGCCGAGAACGGACTGTCCGTCGCGCTGCACGACGTGGTGTTCGAGGGGCGCGCGAGTGGACCGACCGGCTGGGACTTCGCGGCTCCCGCAACGGAACTCGATCACATCGAGCACCGGATCGCCGGCGCGGTCCGCGTCTACAACACGCAGGCGTCGATTCTCCGGTCCCTCGCGGGGTCGCCTCTCTCGCGTCCGATCGTGCGCACTCTCGGCGTCCGTGCGCCCGACCTGTTCGCCGAGACCGTGGACATGTCCGGCGAGGGACCGCACGTGCCCGCCGTGAGGACACCGCAGCGAGCGACCCGCTAAGTTCTTCTGCGTGAGCGCTACCGAGAAGTCCGAACTGGCCGAGCTCGTCCGCGATCTGGCCGTGGTGCACGGCAAGGTGACCCTGTCGTCCGGCAAGGAAGCCGACTACTACGTCGATCTCCGCCGCGCAACGCTCCACCACCGCGCCGGGGCCCTGATCGGTCGACTCATGCGAGAACTCGTCCAGGACTGGGACTTCGACGCGGTCGGCGGACTCACCATGGGCGCCGACCCCGTGGCGATGGCCGTGATGCACGCGCCCGGTCGTGAGATCGACGCCTTCGTCGTCCGCAAGGCCGCCAAGGCGCACGGGATGCAGCGGCAGATCGAGGGCCCCGACATCGTCGGCAAGCGTGTGCTGGTCGTCGAGGACACCACCACGACCGGCAACTCACCGCTCACGGCCGTCGCAGCACTCCGTGACGCCGGCGCGACCGTGGTCGGCGTCGCCACGGTGGTCGACCGCGCCACCGGAGCCGACGCCGTCATCGCCGCCGAGGGTCTCGAATACCGCTCGCTGCTCGGGCTCGCCGACCTCGGCCTCTGACGGTTACTGCCAGCCGACCGCGGTGAAGGGTGCGGCGGTGGTGATCCGGCCGACGATGCCGGCGTGCGCGAAGTCCTTCGCCGTCGCCACGGCGTCGTGGACCGACGCACCCTTGGCCAGCTCCGCGGTGATAGCCGCCGCGAATGTGCACCCGGCTCCCGACACGCGCTCGTCGCCGATTTTCGGTGCTCGGAAGACGGTGACGGACTCACCGTCGAACAGCACGTCGACGGCCTCGTCGCCGGGCAAGCCCGCGCCACCCTTGACCACCACGTATCGGGGGCCGAGATCGGCGATACGGCGCGCCGCCTCGCCCAGGTCCTCGACCGTCTCGAGGGACTCCATGCCCGAGAGGGTCTGCGCCTCGAACAGGTTCGGGGTGACCACGGTGGCCAGCGGCAGGATGTCGGCGCGCAGGGCGTTGTCGGTGTCCAGTGCAGCGCCGGGCTCCTGGCCCTTGCAGATCAGAACCGGGTCGACCACGATGTGGCGCCACGGCTGCTGTCGCAGCGAATCGGCAACGGTCGCAACGGTACCCGGTGTCCCGAGCATCCCGATCTTGACCACGTCGAGCGAGTGGGCGGCCGTGGCCGCCTCGATCTGATCGGCGATGACGGCACCGTCGACAGGGACGAAACGGTGGCCCCAGCCGGCTTTCGGGTCGAACGAGACGATGCACGTGATGGTGCCGACCCCGTAGACACCGAGACGTTCGAAGGTCTTCAGGTCGGCCTGGATTCCGGCGCCTCCGGTGGCTTCCGATCCAGCGATCACGTAGGCGAGTGTCGGCATGATGGGGGCTCCTGAGGTGAGATGGTTCCACCAGTATCTCAGGAGCCCCCGCCGCTACTCGGGGTGTGTCAGGAGTTCGACTTCTTGCGACGCGACAGCGCGACCGCACCGCCGACGCCTGCTGCCGCGACCAGGGCGACGCCGGCGCCGATCGCGACGGTCGATGTTCCGCCGTCCTCCTCGCTCGCGGGTGCGGCGAGGCTGGTCTCGGACGACACCAGCGAGATCTCGGGCAGCTCGCCCGCGACGATGACGTTGCCCTTCTCGTCATCGGTGAAGTAGTCGACGACCTTGAACGTGCGGGTCGGTCCGTCGACGTAGAAGCCGATCAGACGGACGCCCGACGCGGTCACCTCGACGGTGGTGCTGTCGATGGCCGCAACCTCGACGTCCTCCTTCGTCTCGTCGCCGACCTCGAGCGTGACGGTCTCCTTGGCGGCGTTCTCCGCGGCAGCCTCGTCGGCGGCCTTCTTGTCCGCGGCATCCTTCGCAGCTGCCTCGGCCTCGGCCTTCGCTGCTGCGGCGGCCGCTGCTGCTGCTGCCGCCTCGGCGTCACCGGCTGCTTCGAGCCGCTTCGCGTTCTCCTCGGCGACCGTGGCGGCCACCTGCGTCGTCGCAGCCTTCACGACGGCGGCGAAGAGCGTCGAGGCGCGGGCGTACGCGGACTGGATGGCGGTGGTGACCTTGGCGGCGTCGAGAGTCGCGACAGCGTCGCCGACGGCCTTCAGGGAGTCCTCGGCGGCCTTGGCTGCTTCTTCTGCAGCGGTGCGCGCTGCGGCTGCAGCCTCTGCCTTCGCGACGGCGTCCGCACGAGCTGCCTCGGCTTCGGTCGGGTCGGCGGCGGTGTCGCCCTCGGTCTCGTCGGCCTTGTCCTCGGCGGCGTCCGCCTCGGCCTGTGCCGTGTCGGCGTCCGCCTTCGTCTGTGCCGCTGCAGCTTCCGCAGCGTCGGCGTCTTCCTTGGCCTTGGCGGCGACGCCCGCGGCGACGATGCTCTCCTGCTCGGCGACCGACGCGGATTCCTCGGCCTTCGATGCCTCGAGCTCGGCCTTCGCCTCGTCGACCTCGGCCTCGGCAGCGGCGTCGCCGCCCTGCGCTGCGGCGATGGCGTCGTCGAGGAATGCCTGCGCCTTCTTGATGGCGTCGACGGCGGCCTTGGTGGCGTCCTTGGCTACCTGCAGTGCCTTCTTCTCGTCCTCGGTCAGCTTCGCGTCGATGTCGATCTTGATGGACGAGTTGCCCTCGTCGTCGACGACGACGGATCCGGTCACCTGCGGCAGCGGACGGGCGGGCGGAGCCGTGGTCGGCACGGTGGTCGAGTCCCCGGCTGCCGGAGCTTCCTCGGTGCTCGACGGCGCAGGAGCCTCGGTGGTGGTCGTCGCCGATTCGCTGCTCTCGGAGCTGTCACCCGGTGTGTCCTGGGCGAGTGCGACGGACGGTGCGGCAACGGCGAGAGATACCGCGAGCACGGCGCCGGCCGCGGCGAGGCGGGTCTTCCGAGCGCGAACGATGGACTTTTCCGACATGAATGGCCTTTCGATCACAGGAATCGACAGTGAATGCCGAACCCGAGAAGCGTGAGAATGGTGTGCGCGTCCCCCGACGAACAGAACGTACCTTCCGGTCCGCCCATCTCTTTACTCGGATTTTGCTTCGTCATCGAAGTGTGACCTTTGGTGCAGCCGATGTTCATGTGGTGTATGTGACTGTTGTGACTCACTTTCCGCTGGTGAGCTGCGCAACCACCACGTAGTTGTCCGCGGTCGGCTCGCCGTTCCGGACGTCGCAGTTGGCCAGGATCAGTCGGCCCGGGACCTGCGCCCGGAGCTCGTCGTCACCCAGCAGCGACCCTTTAGGCAATGGCCCGACCGTCTGCACGCGATAGGACAGCACGCCGTTCGGAGTCCTGAGGAGAACCGTGTCGTCGGGTGCGACGGCTTCCAGCGCGCGGAAGGGAGCGACGCGCGTCGAGTAGTTGTGACCGGCCACGACCACCGTCTCGGCCGTCTCGGTGCCGGGCATTCCGCTCTCGCCCCACCACGCCGGACGCTCGTCCGCGGGATTGAGCTCCTGACCGGTCGAGCCGCCCCGGACGATCGGATCGGGATACATCTCCGCGCTCAGGTACGTGGCGCCGTCGGGAGTGCGCAACTCGACCAGATTCGGTGGAGCCGGCGCGATGACGGACGACGGCTCGGCGGCCAGCTGGGAAGACACGGCAGACCGGGCGGGGGCGGACACCGACGTGTCCGCCCCGCACCCGGTCAGTGCGGCGCCGACCACCAGGGCCGACGCCAGGAGCGCAGTGTGTCTACTCCGACGCATCGTCGGACGCGCGGCGACGCATGAACACCACACCGCCGACCGCGGCCGCACCGAGAACGGCGGCGCCGCCCAGAAGCGCGGGAACTGCTGCGGATCCACCGGAGCCCTCACCGCTGCCCGAGTCGCCCAGTGCCAGATCGACAGCGGGCAACGAGCCGGCGACGACCGTGTTGCCCGCGTCGTCGGTGGTGAAGTAGTCGACGGTCTCGAAGGTGGCACCGTCGGCCGCGTCTCCGTCGAAGACACCGATCAGCTCGGTCCCGGTCTCGTCGACCGACACCGTGGTGTCGTCCACCTCGGTCACGGGCACATCGGTGGCGACGGTGTCACCGAGCTTGATCGTGATGGTGAACTTCGGGCCGCTCGCGGCGAGCTCGGCTGCCTTCGCCTTCAGGTCGGCGTCCGCCTTCGCTGCCGTATCGGCGGCAGTCTTGGCAGCGTCCGCGGCGGTCTTCGCCTCGGCCGCCGCGGTCTTCGCGGCCGCCAGATCGGTCTTCGCCTTCTCGGCTGCCGCAGCCGCCTGAGTCGACGCTTCCGCTGCCTTGGTAGCGGCCGCCTCGGCGTCCAGCGCCTTCTTCTCGGCGGCATCGGCCGCGGCCTGAGCACTGGTCTGATCGGTTGCCGCGGTGGCTGCTGCCGCAGCTGCCTTCTCGGACTCGGCCCGAGCTGCATCCGCGGTCGCCTTCAGTGCATCGGCGTCGGACCTGGCCTTCGCGGCGGCGGCGACAGCGGCGTCGTCGGCCGTCGTGGCATCCGCGGCGATCGCTTCCAGTTGCGTCGCCAGTTCGGCTGCGCGGGTGGCCGCCACCTGCGCCGACGCTGCCTTCACGACGCTGGCAGCGAGGTCGGCCGCCTTCTGGCGCGCAGCCGACAGAGCCTTCGCGATGTCGGCGGCCTTGCGTGTCTCGATGGCGGTGGCAACGGCTGCCGCCGCGTCCCGTGCCTGTACGGCGGCGGTCTCGGCGTCGGCACGAGCTTTGTCGGCGGCGGCCTGCTTCGTCGTCGCGTCCAGGCGTGCGGCCGCGGCGGCGGCATTGTCCTCGGCGGACCCGGACGCTGCGGCCTTCGCTTCGAGATCCTTGGCGGCGGTATCGGCCTTCTCGAAGTCGGCGGCCGCGGTTGCAGCCTTGTCGGCTGCGGCCTTCTCCGCATCCTGCGCGGCCTTCGCGTCGGCATCGGCCTTCTTGGCCAGACCGGAGGCGATGACGGCTTCCGCCCGCGCCTTCGCGGCGTTCTCCGCAGACGTCGACGCGTCGAGTGCGGCCTTCTTGGCGTCGACATCGGCCTTGGTGGCCGCGTCGGTCGCATCGACGACGTTCGCCAGCGCCTCGTCGTACTCCGCCCGTGCGATCGCGGACGCCTCGGCAGCCGCCTTGGATGCCGTGGCGGCGTCCTCGAGGGCCTTCTTCTCGGCGTCGGACAGCTGCGGAATGACGTCGACGGTGATGGTGGTGTTGCCCTGCTCGTCGACGACGACGGCCCCGGTGATCTGGGGGAGGGGTCGCACGGTCGAGGGGGCCTCGGGGACTACCGCCGGGGCGATTCCCTGAACGGGAGGGGCCGGGTCGACCACAACGGGTGCGGGAGCGACGGGTGCGGGGTCGACCGGAACTTCGCCGGCGGGCGCCTGCTGCTCCGGCGCGGTCTCGGTGCCCTCCTCGCCGACGGGGGGAGCGGGCGCATCGGAGGATTCCGAGGACTCGCCCGAACCCGTCCCGGGCTGCGCGACCGCTACGGCCGGCGCAGCGAGGGCGAGGGAGACGGCGAGGGCTGCACTCGCGGCGACGAGGCGTTTCCGACGAAACCTGACGATCGACTTTTCCGACATGCGAACCATCCTGGGGTCGTGGATATTCGGCGGTTCACCGCCGAACGAGAGAACACTGGTGCGGTGTTCGGTCCCCCGACCCGGTAGGAAACCTACCCGACGGTTCGCTCTGCATGTGGCAATTCGATTACTTCCCCATCGGAAACAGTTGCTGTCAGTCGCCGACGGTGAGCGCTGTCGCCTCGTCGACGCTGTGCGGTGCAGGGTCATGATCGTCGACGTGAGCAAGCACCTTCCGGCCGGTCGCCAGGACGCCGATGGCCACGAACGTGCAGGCAGCACCCACCCAGAACGGGACGTGAACGTTGGATTCGCCGAGCTTGCCGGCAAGGTAGGGCGCTGCCGCACCACCGGCGAATCGGACGAAGCTGTACGCCGCGGACGCAGTGGACCGCTCGACCGGTGCGGAGATCATGACGGTCTCGGTGATGAGCGTGTTGTTGACTCCGAGGAACAATCCGGCGAGCACGACGCACACGATCAGCACTGTCTTGTTCTCGGTGAAAAGTGCCATTGCGGCGAGGTCCACGGCGAACAGCAGGAGCGCCAGCATCATCATGTTCAGCGTGCCGAACCGGCGCTGCAGACGGGGTGCGACGAACACCGATGCCACTGCGAGGGCGAGTCCCCAGCCGAAGAAGATGAAGCCGATGGCGTAGGTCCCCAGGTCGAGAGGGAACGGGGTGTACGCGAGAAGCGTGAAGAAGCCGTAGTTGTAGAGCAGCGCGGTGATGCCGACGGTGAGCAGTCCGCGGTGGCGCAGTGCGCGGAACGGATCCGCGAGAGAGGTTCGATGCGTGGGCTTCTCGCCCTCGGGCAGCATGACGACGAGCAACACCACGGCCACGGCCATGAGCACGGCGACGCCGAAGAACGGTCCACGCCAGCTGATGCTGCCGAGAACTCCGCCTACCAGCGGCCCGGTCGCGATGCCGATACCCAGTGCGGCCTCGTACAGGATGATCGCGCGGGCGACTCCGCCGCTGGCGGCACCGACGATGGTGGCGAGGGCGGTGGCGATGAACAGGGCATTGCCCAGTCCCCAGCCGGCGCGGAATCCGACGATCTGGGCGATCGTGCTGGACGAGCCGGCGAGTGCGGCGAAGACGATGATGATCGCCAATCCGGCCAGCAACGTCTTCTTCGGCCCGAAGCGCGACGACACGACGCCGGTGACCAGCATCGCGACACCGGTGACCAACATGTAGGAGGTGAAGAGCAGCGACACCTGCGACGGTGTGGCGTCGAGCTGCTCACCGATGGGCTTGAGGATGGGATCGACCAGGCCGATACCCATGAACGCGATGACGCTCGCGAAGGCGACTGCCCAGACGGCCTTCGGCTGCTGCAGAAGGCTGGGCTGCTCGGTGGACTCGGCGGTCCTGTCTGTCGTCGATGTCACGACTGTTCCTCTCGTGCTGTGTTCTTGAGTACCGATCGCAAGTCGTCGAGACCGTCGACGATCCTGCGGAGCTGGGCTGGATCGGGTCGGTGCAGGTGCTGCAGCAGTCCGTCGCCGATGGCGCGTCGCGACTCGGCGAGCCACGTCCGACCCGACTCCGAGATCGCGACGACCACCGCGCGAGAATCCGTCGGATCGGAGGTGCGCGTGAGGAGGCCGTGGTCGCCCAGCGTGCGCAGCAATGCTGTCGCGGACGGCTGCGAGCACCGGTCGAGACGGGCGAACTCGCTCACGCGGATGGCGCCGTACTCGTCGAGCAGTGAGAGGGCGCGTGACCACGTCCGGGGGTGATCGGTCGGCGACACCGAGGCGGCGAGCCGGGTGAAGCGGGACGTCGACGTGACCAGCTCGGAGAGCAAGGTTCGGAGTTCGTCGGTAGCAACTGTCTGCACGATCGATAACGTTACATTGGCTAACTATCGAATTCCAGCGGTCGAGTGGTTACGGTGTCGTGATGCGCCTCACCGATGCGTCCTACACCGATGCCGCCTACGCCGCTGCTGCCGTCGCCACCGTGGTCGGTGCCGCCACTCACCGGTCGCGTCTGCACGCCGTCGCCAAGCCGTTGTTGATGCCGCTCCTGGCCGCGCGGTCCGGGGCGCACCGGCAACCGCTGCTCGCTCTCGGCCTCGGAGCCGCGACCCTCGGCGACATCGCGATGATCGATCCCGACGACGATCGACGGTTCACCCTCGGCGCGTCGTCGTTCGCGGTGATGCAGGGCTGCTGGTCGATCCTGCTGTACCGCAACGGCTCCCGGCCACGACGTGCCGACGTCGTACCGCGCGTACTCGGATGGGCTGTGGGCGCGGTCGTCGCCACGAGACGCTCGCCGACCGTCGCGCCGGTGTCGATGGCCTACGGGATCGCGCTGGGCACGATGTCGGTATTGGGCGCCGACGGGGATACGCGCGCCGTCGTCGGGTCGACGCTCTTCACCGTCTCCGATGCGCTGGTCCTGGCCCGGCGCGTGATCTCCGACGATCGCGCCCGGACGGCGCTGGAAGCGGTGGTGCTGACGACCTACATCGCCGCGCAGTACGCGCTCGTCGACTCGCTGACCGTCAGCCGAAGAGAGTAGGGGAACCGGACTCGAGGTCGAGGAGCAGACGTTTGCGCTCCACACCACCGGCGAAACCGGTGAGGCTGCCCGACATTCCGATCACGCGGTGACACGGGACGACGATCGACAGCGGGTTGCGGGCATTCGCGGACGCGACCGCCCGCACCGACGTCGGCCGCCCGATCGCCCGTGCCAGGTCGGAGTACGTCCAGGTCTCGCCGTACGGGATGGTGCGCAGCGCGGCCCACACCGACTGCTGGAACTCCGTTCCCACGGGGTCGAGGGTCAGCTCGAACCGACGTCGGTCACCGGCGAAGTACTCCGACAGCTGGGTCGTGATCTCCTCGAAGCCCTCACTGGATCCGAGTCCCAACCGTCCGACCGCCGGAGCGGGCTTGTGCGCGGGAAAGTAGACGCCCGCGAGCGCCGACCCGGCTCGGACCAGCGTCAGGTCGCCGACGGGTGTCGCCACGACGGTATGGACTCTGTCGAGAGCGCCGGTCACATCCATATCCTCGTGCGGTCGGCCGGATCGACCTTCACCGGGATCGTCGCACCCACCTCGAACGTGGACGACGGTTCGCGTCGACGCACCAGTCCGGGATAGCTGTCGGAACCCGGAACCGTGATGACGACGTCCACCTCGGTCATCGGAGCGGTCGCGGTACCCACCGTGCGCACGTCCTCGATGACAGCCCACCCCTCGACCCCGTCGCGGAGGAGTCGACGGTCCTCGGCGGTGGGACGGCCGGCGACCATCATTGCGAGTCCCAGCGCTGCGCCGAATCCGGCGACCAGACCGGCGATCTGGTACGGCACGGTTCCGTCCGGAGATCGGGGGAGCAGGACGAACACCCAGACCGCCAGGACGACGATGTAGGCGGCGGTGACGATCAGCAGCGCCCTACCGATGCGTTCGTGATTCATCAGTGGTTCCTTCCGGGCGACCGCTCGATCCTACTCGGCAGTAAGTTTTCTGCTCACCGCTCTGTTGCTGCTCAGCCCGACCCTTTACTGTTCATCTCATGTCTCAACCTACTGTCTTCATCACCGGCGCAGCAGCCGGCATCGGACGCGCTACCGCCCTGACGTTCGCCGCGGCCGGCTACCACGTCGGTGCATACGACATCGACGAGACCGGGCTCGCCTCGCTGGCCAAGGAGATCGCCGCCAAGGGGTCGACCTCCACCACCGGAATCCTCGACGTCACCGACACCGCGCAGTTCACCGAGCGGCTGAAGGAGTTCGACGAGGCAGCGGGCGGACGACTGGACGTGTTGATCAACAACGCCGGCATCCTGATCGCCGGGCAGTTCGCCGAGCAGGCCATCGAGACGCACCGCAAGCAGTTCGACATCAACGTCGGAGGCGTGCTCAACGGTCTTCTCGAAGCGTTCCCGTACCTGAAGAAGACCCGCGGCGCCCAGGTGGTGAACCTGTGCTCGGCGTCGGCGATCTACGGCCAGCCCGAGCTCGCGACGTACGGCGCGACGAAGTTCGCCGTCCGCGGACTCACCGAGGCACTCGATCTCGAGTGGCACCGGCACGACATCGCGGTCAAGGCGATGTGGCCGCTGTTCGTCCAGACCGCCATGACCAAGGGCATCGAGACGGGCACCACCGGATCGCTGGGCGTCAAGCTCACCGCTCAGGACGTCGCCGACGCCATCTTCAAGTCGGTCCAGCCCTCGAAGCGGCTCTACCACAAGGTGCACTTCCCGGTCGGGATCCCGTCCAAGGCACTGTCCATGGGCTCGCGTTTCTCCCCCGTGTGGCTGACCCGCGAGGTCAACCGCCGCCTGTCCCACACCTGAGTTGACCGAGAACGACCGGACCGACGAAGCGGGTGCCACCGAGTGGGGTGAGCACCCGCGCGGAGCACCCGCCTGGGACGTCGAGCGCGACGGACCCCGGCCCACCGATCCGCGCTACGACCCCGAACTTCTCGACGAGGGGGACCGGCGCAACGTCGTCGACGCGTATCGGTACTGGACACGCGAGGCTATCGTCGCGGACCTGGACACGCGTCGGCACCCGATGCACGTGGCCATCGAGAACTTCGCGCACGACGCCAACATCGGCACCGTGGTCCGCACGGCCAATGCGTTCGGAGCAGCCGTCGTGCACATCGTCGGACGCCGGCGGTGGAACCGCCGCGGTGCGATGGTCACCGACCGCTACCAACACATCGAGCACCACGCCGACGTCGGCGAACTTATGGCCTACGCCGCCGAGGCCGGTCTGACCGTCGTCGCCGTCGACAACGTGCCGGGATCCGTGCCGCTCGAAACCGCCGTACTCCCGCGCGAGTGTCTGCTGCTGTTCGGGCAGGAAGGTCCCGGAGTGACACCGGACGCCCGCGCCGCCGCGTCGATGACGGTGTCCATCGCCCAGTTCGGATCGACACGCAGCATCAACGCCGGCGTCGCCGCGGGCATCACGATGCACACCTGGGTCAGGCAGCACGCCGATCCCGGCCTGGCCTGGTGAAGCCGCCAGGGTCGTACTGGCAAGATCGAACCATGCACGACACGTGGGCCTCCAGGGCGGACGCCGCAGAGGAGGCCGTCACGTCGCGGCACGTCCGACGACTGTGGGGTCTCCCCGGTACCGCACTGGGAGTGGTCGCGTGGCCACCGGTCCGCCGCGAACGGCTCTTCTTCCGCTGGCACTACTGGTGGCAGGCGCACCTCATCGACTGCGTCGTCGACGCCGAGCAGCGTGCGCCCACCGCGAAGCGTCGACGCCGGCTCGGTCGCATCGCGCGCACGCACCGCCTGCGCAACATCACGGGCTGGACCAACTCCTACTACGACGACATGGCGTGGCTGGGACTGTCCCTCGAACGAGCGCAGCGACTCCACCTCATCGACAACCGCGGCGCGATCTCCGCTCTCGAGGGTGCGCTCTTCGACGCGTGGGACCCGGCGCACGGCGGCGGAATCCGCTGGTCGACCAAGTCCGACTTCTTCAACGTCCCCGCCAACGGACCGGCAGCCGTCCTGCTGGCCCGCACCGGCAAGCTCTGGCGCGCCCAGGCCATGGCCGACTGGATCGACGCGACGCTGGTGGATCCGGCCACGAACCTCGTCTTCGACGGAATTCACACCGACGGTCGCGTCGAGAAGCCGTTCTACTCCTACTGCCAGGGCGTCGTCCTGGGCGCGGAGACGGAACTCGCGATCCATCTGGGCGACGACAAGCACCGTGAACGGGTGCACCGACTCGTCGCGGCGGTCCGCGACCACATGACCGAGGACGGCGTCATCGCCGGCGGTGGTGGAGGCGACGGCGGACTCTTCAACGGAGTGCTGGCCCGCTACCTGGCCGTCGTGGCCACTCAGCTGCCCGGCGACACCGACGAAGATCGTGAAGCCCGTTCGATCGCGGCGGACATCGTCCTGGACTCGGCCGACGCCGCGTGGGACAACTGCCTGTCCATCGAAGGCCTGCCACTGTTCGGCAGCAACTGGTCGGCCATCGCGACTCTGCCGTCGTTCGGGGCGTCGATCGCCCGGTTCGCCGGGGGAACGGTGACGTCGTCGTCCGTCCCCGAGCGCGATTTCTCCGTGCAGCTCGGCGGCTGGATGCTCATGGAAGCAGCGCACGCCGTCGCCGCACACGAGCTCTAGAGGTCGTGGACCTCGACGGTCTCGATCGGTCGCTTCATCTCCTTGCGGTACTGGTACAGACCGAAGGCGGTCCCCAGCACGATCGACACGATCATCAGCGTGAGCACGGTCGGGAACAGCCACGACACCTTGTCCAGGACCGCACCGAAGTAGAAGCCCACCAGCAGCAGCACCGGTGCCCAGATGAGGGCTCCCAGCGTGCTGGCGATGGTGTAGCGGCGGTGATTCATGCCGCCGGCGCCCGCGACCATCGGGCACAGCGTGCGCACCCAGGGGATCCAGCGCGCGATGAGCACAGCCCAGAAGCCGTGCTTCTCCAGTAACCGGCTGACCTTGTCCAGGTTCTCGGTGTTGAAGTACTTGCCGTTCTTGCGCGCGACGACGCGATGGCCCGTGCGCTTGCCGATCATGAAGCCGACCTGGTTGCCGGCGATCGCGGCGACGAACGCCCCCGCGGACAGTGCCCAGACGTGGGAGGTGCCGGACGAGTGCGCGGCCAGACCGATGCCCGCCGTGATGAGAAGGGAATCACCGGGCAGGAAGAGTCCGACGATGACGGCGCACTCGAGGAAGACGAACGAGACGACGATCAGCCAGACCAGCGCGGGTCCGGCGGATTCGACGAAGTGCATCGCCCCGCCCTCGGCGAGCACGCTGCTACCAGCAAGAAACATATCGAGGTGACCGATCAGGAGGACGTGTCACGAGGCGCGCGCTCGGACCACTTGGAGGGTTCGACCTTGCCGTCGATCTTTCCGTCGAACGCGTCGACGGCTTCACCGAGCGGGGTGCGGCGTGAGGAGAAGATCCTCTTGCCCACCTCCCAGGCGATCGGGAGCACGGAGACCGCGACGATGATCAGGAAGATGATGTCGACGTTGTCGCGGATGACCGCGATCTGGCCCAGCAGGTAGCCGAGCAGGGTGACGCCGGCGCCCCAGACGATGCCGCCGACCACGTTGTAGATGAAGAAGGTGCGGTACCGCATGCCCGATGCGCCAGCCACGACCGGCGCGAACGTCCGCACGATGGGGACGAAGCGAGCCAGGAAGATGGTGATCGGGCCGTGCTTCTCGAAGAATGCGTGCGACTCGTCGATGTACCGCTTCTTGAGGAAGCGCGCGTCGTCGGAGAACAGGCCCGTCCCGGCCTTCTTGCCGATGATGTAGCCGACCTGGTCGCCGAGCACCGCGGCGATGGGAATGGTGACCATCAGGACCCACAGGGGTGCGAACGGCTTGATCTCCTCGCTCTTCGACGCGGCGATCAGACCGGCCGTGAACAGCAGGGAATCACCGGGGAGCAGCGGGAACAGCAGACCGGACTCGATGAAGACCACCAGCAGCAGGCCGACCAGTACCCAGGTGCCGAAGGAGTTCAGCAGGTTCACGGGATCGAGGAACCCCGGGAGCAGGGCGAGGTCGGTCACGGAGGCGGCCACGGTAGTCACAAGCGCCCACAGTACCGGCGCCTCCGAGTACTTCTTCCGATGTAGTGCAACTCACCACGGCTACTCGCGAGTACGGCGGGCGGGGCACGGAGACCGGGTGAGAGTTGACATACTGCTAGGTGACCGCGCCCAGACGGGCGCCCCGTTCGCTCACCGTGGAGGTTTCTTCGTGCCGATCGCAACTCCCGAGGTGTACGCCGAGATGCTCGGCCGCGCCAAGGAACACAAGTTCGCATTCCCCGCCATCAACTGCGTGGGCTCCGAGTCCATCAACGCCGCGATCAAGGGATTCGCCGACGCGGGAAGTGACGGCATCATCCAGTTCTCCACCGGCGGTGCCGAGTTCGGTTCCGGCCTCGGTGTGAAGGACATGGTCACCGGCGCAGTCGCCCTGGCCGAGTTCGCGCACGTCGTCGCCGCGAAGTACGACGTCACCATCGCGCTGCACACCGATCACTGCCCCAAGGACAAGCTCGACACCTACGTGCGTCCGCTCCTCGCGATCTCCCAGGAGCGTGTCGACGCCGGTCGCAACCCGCTCTTCCAGTCGCACATGTGGGACGGCTCGGCGGTGCCGATCGACGAGAACCTCGAGATCGCCAAGGATCTGCTGGCCAAGGCTGCCGCGGCGCGCATCATCCTCGAGATCGAGATCGGTGTGGTCGGCGGCGAGGAAGACGGCGTCGAGGCCGAGATCAACGACAAGCTGTACACCTCGAACGAGGACTTCCTCAAGACCGTCGAGGCGCTCGGCGCCGGCGATGCGGGTTCGCGTTACCTGCTGGCCGCCACCTTCGGCAACGTCCACGGCGTCTACAAGCCGGGCAACGTCAAGCTCAAGCCCTCCGTCCTCGCGGACGGCCAGAAGGTCGCCTCCGACAAGCTCGGTCTGGCAGCCGGATCCAAGCCGTTCGACTTCGTCTTCCACGGCGGATCGGGCTCGGCCAAGAGCGAGATCGAAGAGGCGCTCGAGTACGGCGTCGTCAAGATGAATGTCGACACCGACACCCAGTACGCCTTCACGCGTCCGATGGTCGGTCACTTCTTCTCCAACTACGACGGCGTCCTCAAGGTCGACGGCGAAGTCGGCAACAAGAAGGTCTACGACCCCCGCAGCTACCTCAAGAAGGCCGAGGCCGGCATGTCGGCTCGCGTCGTCGAGGCGTGCAACGACCTGAAGTCGGCCGGACGCAGCGTCTCCGCAGGCTGACGATCACTCTCAGGCGCAGACCTTCCAGGTCTCGCCGTCGAGCGCGAGATCGAACGTGCGCGCCGAGGGCTCCGCGCCCTCGGTGCGCGCGGTCACCTGAGCGATCGCCGTGGTCTGATCCGGCGGCTGCGCCTCGGTGATCTGCACGGTGTCGACGCTCTCCACCACCGGTACCGTCCCGGCGGCGACGGCCGCGTCGTGCGTCGCGGCGAAATCGGCGTCGGAAATTCCCCCGTAGAACGACGCCAGCGGCCCGCACGTCGCGGTGCGCAGTGTGGCCAGGTCGCCGTCGCGCAATGCCGTCGTGAAGGTGTCGATCGAGGTGCGGATCTTCTCGTCGTCGCTCGGCCCCGACGCCGACGCGCCGCCGCGAGTCAGCGCGAACGCCACGACACCGGCGATGGCCAGCAGCGCGACGAGTGCCGCGGCGATCCACGGCCCGCGTCGGCGACCCCCGGAGCGCGTCGACACCTTCTTAGGCGCGGTGCTGGGTTCGATGCGGCGCGGTGCGGCGGGGCGCGAGTTATCCGGGGACACGCGAGCACTGTATCCAGCGCCCGACGTCTCCCGCGCGCTCCGTGGGAGACTGTCGTACATGACTTCCTTCGGTGATCTGCTCGGTCCCCAGCCCACGTTGCTGCCCGGTGACGACGAGGCCGAGTCCGCTCTGCTGAACCACACCGCCCCCGAAGAGGTGGCGGCCGCACATCCCACCGCCTCCGTGGCGTGGGCCTACCTCGCCGAGGCCGCCCTCGAGGACGGCCGCACCATCACCGCATACGCCTACGCGCGAACGGGCTACCACCGCGGTCTGGACCAGTTGCGTCGTAACGGGTGGAAGGGCTTCGGGCCGGTTCCGTACAGCCACGAGCCCAACCGCGGATTCCTGCGCTGCGTCGCCGTCCTGGCGCGCGCCGCACAGTCCATCGGCGAGACCGACGAGTACGCCCGCTGCCTCGATCTGCTCGAGGATTGTGACCCGCGCGCCGCGGAACAGTTGGGCGTCGGCTAGAGCGTCCCGGCGTTCATGGCCCGTTTCCGGGACTACCCGCAGTTCACGAGGCCGCAGCTCGGCCTCCGCCAGCGCGGCCGCGCCCGTGTCGCGGCGTCGTCACGCCGGTTGAGGGTGTCGGGCCTGCCCGTCATCCAGTGCGCGCTGGCCGCCGGCCTGGCGTGGTTCGTGGCCACCGACATCGTCGGTCACCTCACCCCGTTCTTCGCTCCCATCGCCGCCGTCGTCTCGCTCGGTGTGTCGCTCGGTGCGCGCATGCGCCGCTCGGCCGAGCTGGTGGTCGGCGTGACGGTCGGTATCGGTGTGGGCGATGCGATCATCGCCGGTATCGGCAGTGGTCCATGGCAGATCGCGCTGGTCGTCGCCCTGGCGATGTCCACCGCGGTGTTCCTCGACGGTGGCGCGATCATCCCGATGCAGGCCGGTTCGTCGGCCGTGCTCGTGGCGACGCTGATTCCGCCCGGCAACTCCGGTGGCGTCGACCGCATGGTGGACGCACTGGTCGGCGGGCTCGTGGGTCTGGCCGTCGTCGCCGTCGTACCTACCCACCCGGTGCGCCGGGCGCGCAAGGATGCCGGCGCCGTCATCGCGACGGCCGGTCGGGTGCTGCAGTTGGTCGCCGACGGACTGATGGCCAACGACGCCGGCCCGATCGAGCAGGCGCTGAAGGCGGCGCGCGCGACCCAGCCCGCCATCGACACGATGCGCACCGACCTCAAGGGCGGGCGCGAGATCAGCCGGATCTCTCCTCTGTACTGGAGCAGCAAGCAACGGCTCGCGGAACTGGCCGCGACGGCCGATCCGCTGGACAACGCGGTCCGCAACATCCGGGTGCTCGCCCGCCGGTCGCTGTCCCTGGTGCGCGACGACGAAATCCTCGACCCGCGCCTGGTCGACCTGGTGGAGAAGCTCGCGCAGGCCACCGACGTCGTGCGGCACATGATGCTGGCCGACCCCGGCGAGCAACCCGACCGCGCCGAGGCCGCCAGGGTGCTGCGACACGTCGCGGTCGGTGCCAAGGCGGAACTCATGCGCGACGCCGGTCTGTCCGCAGTCGTGGTGCTGGCGCAGATCCGTTCCATCGTCGTCGATCTGCTGCAGGTCGCCGGGTTGTCACGCATCTCGGCCCTGGCGACGCTGCCTCCGACCGTCGAGCACCCCGCGGTGCCGCCGGAACTGTTCGACTGAACCTTCCCGCTGACCTTCCGTCTTCCCGCGGTCACTGCAATCACTGAGGGAAGCCGGAAGTCCAGCGGGAACTCCCTGTGGACGAATTCTGATTGCTCCACAGGCAGCAACCAGCACCACGGCGTGGCCGGCGGCGAGTCGCTCACACTCGTGCCATGACACTGCTGCACCGTTCGACGAGCGAGGTTACCGACGCGACGCTCCGGGGCCTCGTGAGCAGGGGTGAGCTGGTCAGAGTCAGCCGCGGCACGTACATCACTCGTCAGGAGTGGGCGGCGGCGTCGGCTGACGAGCGCTATCGGATGAGAGTGCTGAGCACACTGTCGCGGCGATCGTCCGACGCCGTCGCCAGCCACGAATCGGCCGCAGTGCTGCACCGACTACCGATCCTCGCGCCCGACAGGACACGCGTTCACATCAGCATGGACGGGCGCGGCGGGGGATCGACCAGTTCGACGGTCGCCGAGCATCGAGTGCCGCTCACGGCATCGGACATCATGCTCGTCGACGGTCTGGCGGTGACCACACCTGCACGGACCGCGCTCGACATTGCGTGCACGGTCCCGTTCGAGGCGGCGCTCTGTGCCGTCGAGTCAGCGCTGAGGTGTCACCGAGCCGACCTGCCCGGCACCCTCGAGCGCATGGGTCGTCGACGAGGTGTCGGGACAGCGCGGCGAGCTGTCGACATGGCGAGTCCGCTGACCGAGAGCATCGGGGAGTCCTGGAGCAGAGCTTTGATGATGCGGTGGCCCGAGGTTCCGGCGCCGAGGCTGCAACATGTCTTCCGTGACGTCGACGGTCGCGTCGTCGCACGGACGGACTTCGACTGGGACGGCACCCTGGTCGGCGAGTTCGACGGCATGGTGAAGTACGAGGGCGGGGCGTCGTCCGTCGTCCAGGAGAAGTTGCGCGAGGATGCTCTACGAGCGCTCGGATGCCACGTGGTGCGGTGGACGTGGGCGGATCTGCGCGAACCCGAGAGGCTGCGACGTCTGCTGGCGGCAGCGATGGAACGGGCTTCCCGCTGACCTTTCGTCTTCCCGCGGTCACTGCAACCACGGAGGGAAGTCAGAACTCCCGCCGGAACAGGTGGCTCCCCATATGCACGATCCTGCATGTATCGTCACGGGCATGGGAGCGGGGCACGGACACGCGCACACACCGGCACAGGGGGCCGGCGAGGGGCGGCTGCGGCGGATGGGGATCGCCTGGTTCGTCCTCGTTGCATTCTTCGCGCTGGAGCTGACGGTCGGCCTGGTGATCGGGTCCCTCGGGCTGCTTGCCGACGCGGGCCACATGCTCACCGACATCATCGGGATGACGATGGGCCTCATCGCACTGAGCCTCGCGCGCCGCGGAAGCAATTCTGCTGCACGGACATTCGGCTGGCACCGCGCGGAGGTGCTGACGGCCGTGGCCAATGCGGTGCTGCTGCTCGGTGTCGCGGTATTCATCTTCGTCGAGGCGATCCGGCGTATCGGCGACCAGCCCGACATCCCCGGCCTCGCGATGGTGCTGACGGCCGCGGCGGGTCTGGTCGCGAACCTCGTGGTCATGCTGCTCATCCGCGCCGACGCGAAGGATTCGATCGCGGTACGCGGTGCCTATCTCGAAGTGCTGGCGGACACGGTGGGCAGCGTCGGAGTGCTGATCGCGGGCGTTCTCCTGCTCGTCTTCGACTGGACGTGGGCGGACATCGTCGTCGGTATCGCCATCTCGCTGTGGGTGGTGCCGCGCGCGCTGTCGCTGGCGGGCCAGTCGCTGCGCATCCTCACCCAGGCGAGCCCGTCGAACGTGGACATCGCCGCCCTCGAAGCAGATCTCCGCGCGCTGCCCGGCGTCGTGGACGTGCACGACCTGCACGTGTGGACTCTGACCACCGGCATGGACGTGGCCACCGTGCACATCACCTCCGACGGCTCGGCGTCCGTGATGCTCGCCAGGGGAAAGACGGTGTTGTCCTCGTACGGTCTCGATCACGCGACCGTGCAGGTCGAACCTGCTGTCCACGGACCGACATGCAGGGACGAACTCACCTGGTGACGGTGTGCGAGTATGACCGGAGCGGGTCACCAGCACTCGCTCCGTGCTGGTGAGGGGAACCCGGTGAGATTCCGGGACGGTCGCGCCACTGTGAACGGACTAGCAGTCCGTGAGTCAGATCGCCGAGCCGTGCACGGTAACTCGAATCGGACGCGCAATCTGAGGAGTTCCACTCGTGCATATCGCCGAGGGTTTTCTGCCACCCGTTCACGCGGCAGTCTGGACGTGCGTCGCGGCGCCGTTCGTCGTTCACGGTGCTCGCGCCGTCGTCATCCAGGTCAGGGAGAACCCGAGCAGCAGGCTGCTTCTGGGCGCGGCGGGGGCGTTCACGTTCGTCCTGTCCGCGATCAAACTCCCGTCGGTGACCGGCAGCTCGAGCCACCCCACCGGAACCGGGTTGGGGGCGGTGCTGTTCAAGCCCCCGGTCATGGCGTTCCTCGGCACGGTGGTGCTGCTGTTCCAGGCATTGCTGTTGGCCCACGGAGGATTGACGACGCTCGGAGCCAACGCGTTCTCGATGGCCGTCGTCGGTCCGTGGGTGGGGTACGCCGCGTTCCGCCTCACCGGAATGCTGGGCGGAGGTCTGTCGCTCTCGGTGTTCTTCGCGATGATGCTGGCGGATCTGTCCACGTACTGCACGACGTCCGTGCAGATCGCGTTGGCGTTCCCCGATCCGCAGAGCGGCGTGCTCGGTGCCGTCACGAAGTTCCTGTCGATCTTCGCCGTCACCCAGATTCCTCTCGCCATCGCCGAGGGTCTGCTGGGTGTCCTGGTGTTCCGCGTCCTGCGCACCGTCGCGACGCCGGAACTGCTATCTCTGGGTGTGCTCCGACGGGAGAAGGGCGCCGTCGATGCGTAGGAACGTGTGGATCAACCTGCTGCTCGCGGGCGGGGTCGTGCTCATCGTCGGTGCAGCGCTGCTGCTCGACGCCGGCCGCAGCGGTGACCAGGAACGGTTCGTCGGATCCGATTCGGCGGCCACTGCACGGATCGAGGAGGACCACCCGGACTACGTCCCGTGGTTCACCTCGGTCTTCTCCCCGACGTCCAGTGAGGTCGAGTCGGGCCTGTTCGCGCTGCAGGCGGCGGTCGGCGGCGTGATCCTCGGATACGTGGTGGCGGCGCTGCGTGGACGTCGGAAGTTGGAAGCGTTGCGCGCCGAACTCGAGCGGACCTAGATGCAGGGTCTCGCGACCGACGACGCGGCGTGGGCCAGTGCGTGGCGCACGCGATCCGTCGCCGACAAGGCACTGCTGTCGCTCGGTCTCGTGGTGTGCGCGTTGCTGCTGCCGCCGTGGCCGGGGGCCGTCGTCGTCACCGCGGTCTCTCTGGGCGCTGTGACGGTCATGGCTCGAACGCCGCTGCGGCCGGTGCTGCGCGCACTCGCTGCCCCTGCGGTGTTCATCGCGCTGGGTGCCGTCTCGGTCGCGATCACCGTCACGGCGACGCCCGACTGGAGCATCGGTGTGACGCAGGACAGCGTCGGGCGCGCCCTCGAGGTGTCCGGGCACGCGGTCGCCGGGACGTCGGCGGTTCTCCTGCTCGCCATGACGACTCCGATGATCGACATCCTGTCGGGACTGCGACGACTCCGGGTCCCGCAGGCGTGCATCGACGTCGCCGCCGTGATGTACCGGTTCCTGTTCGTGCTGCTGGTGTCGGTCCACACCATCCGTCAGTCGCAGTCCTCGCGGCTGGGCTACTCCTCGCCGCGGCGCTCGATGCAGTCGGCGGGTCTGCTGACGGCTGCCGTCCTGGTGAAATCCTGGGATCGGGCGTCCCGACTCGAAGCGGGGCTGGCCGGGCGCGAGTTCGGTGACGCCGTGTCCGCCGATCCGATCGACGTGCAGCGCAGTTCACCGGCTTTCCTGTCGGTCACGGTGCTGGTTCTCGCCGCGGTGGTCGCGGTGTCGCTCGGAGGTGCGCGATGAGCCATCGCACGATGACTGCTCGCGACATCGTCGTCCGCTATCAGGGCGGTCCGCCGGTCCTGCGGGGTGCGACGATCGACGTACCCGCGGCGCGACGGGTGTCGCTGTTGGGAGCCAACGGGTCGGGAAAGACAACTCTGCTGCGCTGTCTGTCGGGAGCTGTCGAGCCCGACGCCGGCCGTGTGGAGATCGACGACGTTCCGCTGCGGTATTCGCGGTCCGGCCTGCGCGCGCACCGACAGGAAGTGCAGTTGGTGCTGCAGGACCCCGACGATCAACTGTTCTCGGTCGACGTCTATCGCGACGTCGCGTACGGCCCGGTCAATTTGGGCCTCACCGCCGGGGAGATCCGCGACCGGACGGACGCCGCGCTCGACGTGATGGGTATCGACCATCTGCGGTCCCGCCCGACGCATCAGCTCTCCTACGGCGAGCGCAAGCGTGTGGCGACGGCAGGAGCCGTGGCTATGCGTCCCTGCATCCTGCTTCTCGACGAGCCCACTGCCGGCCTGGATCCGCAGGGTGTCGACGAGATGTTCGCCGCGCTGTCCCGCCTCGAGAACGCACACACGACGGTGGTGTTGTCGACGCACGACGTCGCGCTCGCGCTCGAGTGGTCTCACTCGGTTGCCGTCGTCGTCGACGGCGTCGTGGTGCAGGGGGACCCGGTGACATTGTTGTCGGACGAGGACCTGGTGAGGCAGGCCCGTCTGCGGACTCCGTGGACGCTGGCGTTGGCGGCGGAGCTGGCGGCCGACGGGTTGCTGGATCCGAACGCGCGGCCGCGCAATGCTGCCGAACTGCGTGAGTCGTTGGCGGCCTCGCGGAACGCCGGCGTCTAGGTCAGCGGACGAGCAACCACTGCTTGTCGTGGCGGTAGATCGTCGACCGCGTGGTCTCGCGGGGAATGTCGACACCGTCCTTGGTGAGCCGAGCGGCGGTGGCGCCCAGCTGCATCGCCCGGCCGGTGATCCAGCGCTTGCGGAACAGGCCACGCTTGCCCTGGACGCGTGCCCGCAGGCCGGGCATCTCCAGGGTGGGGGAGACCTCGATGCCGGGGACCTCGCCGGAGAAGAGTCGGGTGTCGTCGACGTATGCCTCGCCGACCAGGTGGCCTCGCGGACCGGAGACGGTGGCGAGCCCGACGACGGCGGAGCCGGCATCGTCCCGGATCAACGGGGTGGGGGACGCCTTGCCCGACAGCGCGACCTTCGCCGCGCGGGACCCGGTGCCGACGCGGAACAGATGGCTGGCCTCGCTGGCCGATTCCGCGACGTACGCGAGTTCGATGTCGAGACGGTCGCGTCGCATGAGTCGGGTGAGGACGGCGGCGAGGGAGGCGTCGGTGCCCAGCACGATCAGACGCGGGTCGTGCAGTCCGTCGAGTTCCGCGAGCACCGCATCGCATTCTTCCCTCGACGGCACCTCGGGCACCGCGGTCAGCGGTAGCGAGGACAGCGCGATGGGCACCAGGGGCCTGCCGCACTGCAAGACGAACGGAGTCACGCGAAAGGGTCCTTTGTCATCGCTCGGGAGGGTCGTTGTCCACCATAATCAGGACTTCGGGGACGTGGACTCCGGAGTGAGCGTCGCCGGGTCTCGATTACGCGTCGCTTTGACCGGGCGACCGCGACAGAAGACCAGGCAGTACGGTGTGCGGTCGGCTGCGAGCGGTGCCGTTCGGCCCGGGCGGTACACTGTGTCACCGGTCATGGTCGATGCACGACGTTCGTCGTGTCATCCTCACGAGCCGCAGCCCGGGACGGTCCGGCTGCTCATTCGAGTGATGGAGCAACACATGCCGGCAATCGTCCTCATCGGCGCCCAGTGGGGCGACGAGGGCAAGGGCAAGGCCACCGATCTCTTCGGCGAGCGGCTGCAGTGGGTGGTGCGCTACCAGGGTGGCAACAACGCCGGTCACACCGTCGTCCTGCCCAACGGTGACAAGTTCGCGCTGCACCTCATCCCGTCGGGAATCCTGTCCCCGGGCGTCAACAACGTGATCGGCAACGGCGTCGTGGTGGATCCGGGTGTGCTGCTCACCGAGCTCGACGGCCTCGAGAAGCGTGACGTCGATACGACGAAACTGCTGCTCAGCGCCGATGCGCACCTGATCATGCCGTACCACGTGGCCATCGACAAGGTCACCGAGCGGTTCCTCGGAGCTCGCAAGATCGGCACCACGGGCCGCGGCATCGGCCCGTGCTACCAGGACAAGATCGCCCGCGTGGGAGTGCGCGCCGCGGATGTCCTGGACGAGAAGATCCTCACGCAGAAGGTCGAGGCGGCACTGGAGTTCAAGAACCAGGTGCTGGCCAAGATCTACAACCGTCGTGCGCTGGATCCCGCAGCCGTGGTCGAGGAAGTCCTGGGCCAGGCCGAAGGCTTCAAGCACCGCATCTCCGACACCAGGCTCGCGCTGAACCAGGCGCTCGAGCGCGGGGAGACCGTGCTGCTCGAGGGTTCGCAGGGCACGTTGCTCGACGTCGACCACGGGACCTATCCGTTCGTGACGTCGTCCAACCCGACCGCGGGTGGCGCATCCGTCGGCTCCGGTGTGGGTCCCGGCCGCATCACCACGGTCCTCGGCATCCTGAAGGCGTACACGACGCGTGTCGGCTCGGGCCCGTTCCCCACGGAGCTGTTCGACGAGTCGGGGGAGTACCTGGCCAAGCAGGGCGGCGAGGTGGGTGTCACCACCGGCCGCGCACGCCGCACCGGATGGTTCGACGCCGTCATCGCCCGCTATGCGACGCGGGTCAACGGCATCACGGACTACTTCCTCACCAAGCTGGACGTGCTGTCGTCACTCGACACCATCCCGATCTGCGTCGCGTACGACGTGGACGGCGTCCGCCACGACGACATGCCGATGACGCAGACCGGTTTCCACCACGCGAAGCCGATCTACGAGGAGATGCCGGGGTGGTGGGAAGACATCTCGGGCGCGCGCTCGTTCGAGGAGTTGCCCGTCAACGCCCAGAAGTACGTGTTGCGACTCGAGGAGCTGTCCGGGTCCCACATGTCGTACATCGGCGTCGGGCCGGGTCGGGATCAGACCATCGTGCGTCGAGACATCCTGGGCTGATCGGTCGGTTTTTCCGGCTTGTCACAAATGTGATGACGAAAGTGCCTGCATAGCTCATACTGTGGCTCAGGCTCGCTATGAGACGGAACAGTTGGATCCGTTTCTCGGCGGGACCGAGTCACTGGAGGGTGGCCGCCATGGACAGCACGTACGTCGGACTCGAGGTCTTCGAGTGCCAGTTCGAGCGGTTCGCCCTGGAGCATTCGTGGATCGGCACCCGTGTCGGTGAACTGATGCTCGGTCCGCGCGGCGGCGGCATGCTCGAGTTCCAGCACGCGGTCGTGTTCGCGCTCCCCGAGGGTGGTGCGTTCGAGGTGCACGGCGAGATCCTCGCCTGGTATCTCGACCACGGCGGAGCCGGCGGCACGCTCGGGTATCCGGTGACCAATCAGAAGCGCACGCCTACCGGCCACGGCCGGTACAACGTGTTCGAGGGTGGCACCGTCGGGTGGCTACCGGGCACGGGCGCCTTCCTGATGGGATCCGCCCGCACGGCCTGAGCGATACTGGCTCTCATGGTGAGTCGAGTGATCGGTGCGGCGACGCTGGTGCGCGACCTCGGTCACTGGCGCCCGTCCGGCAAGCATCGGCCCGTGTACCGGGCGCTGGCCGACGGGATCCGCCTCCTGGTGCACGACGGCCGTATCCCGCTCGGGGTGGCGCTGCCCAGCGAACGCGACCTGGCCGGTGCGCTGACCCTGTCCCGGACGACCGTCACCAATACCTATGCGGCACTGCGCGACGAGGGCTACCTGCTCAGCCGGCAGGGCTCACGCAGCACGGTCGCACTTCCGCCGGCGACCCGCCGTCCGAGTTCCGGTCGCGTCGTGAACGCCGGGCAGCCCGGGCCGGCATCGGTGATCGACATGACCCATGCTGCGGTGACCGCACCCTCCGAGGAGGTCACGCGCGCGTATACCGCTGCGCTGGAAGCGCTTCCGGCGTACTACACCGGCCACGGTATCGAGCCCGTCGGGATCGTCGCCCTACGTCGCGCGATCGCTCGACGCTACGACGAGCGTGGTCTCCCGACGTCGCCGGATCAGATCATGGTGACCTCCGGCGCGCAGCAGGCGTGGCGACTCCTGCTCGAGGTGTTGGTCTCGCCCGGTGATCGGGTCGTGGTCGATCATCCGACGTATCCCAATGCGCTGGAGGCCATCCGACGTACGGCAGCCCGCGCGGTACCGGTGCCGCTGCGCCCGTCCGGTGACTCCGCGCGACGGTGGGATCTGGACGCGATACGCGACGCGGCGTCGCAGACCGGGGCCCGGATGGCCTACGTTCTCCCCGACTTCCACAATCCGACGGGCGCACTGCTCGACGCGGACGGTCGAGCCGAACTGGCGTCGAATGCGCGTCGTACCGGCACGACCCTCGTGGTCGACGAGTCCATGGCCGATCTGTGGCTCGACGAGGCGCCCCCGCCGCCGGTGGCGTCGGTCGGGCATCCGTCGACGGTCGTGACCGTCGGGTCGGCCTCGAAGTCGTACTGGGGTGGACTGCGGGTGGGATGGATCCGGGCGGCACCGTCGCTGATCTCGCGCCTGGCGACGTCACGGGCGGCCGTCGACATCGGCACACCGATCATGGACCAGCTGGCGTGCGCGGCCCTCATCGAGAGGCACGACGAGGTGGTCGTCCCCCGCCGCGCCGAACTACGACGCAATCGCGATGCCCTGACTGCCGCGTTGGCGGACCGTCTTCCCGACTGGACCTACGACCGCGCGCCGGGCGGCCTGTCGCTGTGGTTGCAGATGCCGACGGCGACCTCCACGGCGTTGGCGGCCGTCGCACCGTCGCACGGGGTGGCGGTGGCCGCGGGTCCCCGTTTCGGCGTCGAGGGGGCTTTCGAGCGCTATGTCCGATTGCCCTATGCCGAGAACGGTGACCGCTTGTCGGCTGCGGTGCAGCGATTGGAAACGGCGTACATGTCGCTGGAACCGACCGCGGAGAATTCTTCGTCCGTCGTCCTGTAGAGATCGGACCGTTATCGGCAGAACGGTCAGCGAGAACCGTGGAATTCCTGATCGATCTCGGCGATGTCCCAGGCGTTCTGCGAGCCCAGCTCCTCGCGATCGGCACGAGATGCCGCGCGTCCGAGGAGCACAGCAATGGCCAGTGCGGCTCCGAACCAGAGCACTGCTATTGCCACGAAGACGATCACAACGCCGTTTGTAGCACCCCGGGCTGAAGATTTGCTGGGAAACGAGTGTGTTGCGCGGGTTTGTACGAAGTAAAGCGGCACGAATACGGCTCGGCGAGCCAATGGACCGCACCGTTGCCGTTTGTGGCGCACGTCGAGACGGTTTGCGAGGACGGCGCGATGGGTACAGTCGAACGTATGAGCGATGACAACACACCAGAGAACACCGGCGCTGTCGACCAGAGTGCCGAGAAGGATCCGTCCGACTGGGTGACCGGCGACGAGCCGCCCACCGGTCCCCAGCTGAGCTACCTGGAGACGCTCGCCCGTGAGGCCAAGGAAGATGTTCCGTCCGACCTGAACAAGGCGCAGGCGTCCGAGATGATCGACCGGCTGCAGTCCGAGACCGGTCGCGGCACCAGCTAGATCGTGGCCGTGCTGCGCGCGTCGTACTCGGCGCGCGCAGCCGTCACGGTCGCGATGTTCGACTGGACGAGGTCGATCAGACCCACCAGGTGGTCGGCGGCCGCACGCCCCAGATCCGTCAGGGTGTACTCCACCTTGGGCGGGATCTGCTCCAGCACCGTCCTGGTGACCAGACCGTCGCGCTCGAGACGCTGAAGAGTCTGGGACAGCATCCGCTCACTCACGCCGTCCACGCGCCGTCGCAGTGCCCCGAATCGGTACGGGCCCTCCGCCAGCGCAGCGAGCGCCAGCACGCCCCATCGACCGGTGATGTCCTGCATCGTGTCGCGGGACGAGCAGTTGCGCGAGAACACGTCTGCTTCGAGTGTGGGATCGATGTCGGGCACACTCCCAGAGTACCAGCCGAACAGTCACCGGTTACTGATGATGTTGCACTGTACGAAAAGTAAGCGCATAGTGGTCGACGAGCGGTTCGGACCGAGCCGCGTCCGCCTTTTCGACCCAGGAGACATGTCATGACCACATATGCGGTGACCGGAGCTACGGGCCAGTTCGGTTCGGCAGCCGTCCACGCACTTCTCGACCACGGTGTCGCGGCGAGCGACATCGTCGCCGTCGTCCGCAACGAGGCCAAGGCTGCCGATCTTGCCGCTCGCGGCGTGACCATCCGCGTCGCCGACTACGGCGATCCGGCGAGTTTGCGTGCCGCGTTCGACGGCGTCGACAAGCTGCTGCTCGTCTCGGGTTCGGAGGTCGGCAAGCGAGTTGCGCAGCACACCAACGTGATCGAGGCGGCCGAGGCCGCGGGTGTCTCGTTGATCGCGTACACCAGCGTGCTGAAGGCTGACACGAGCACGATCAGTCTTGCTCCCGAGCATGTCGCGACCGAGGAGCGCCTGGCCTCGTCGTCGGTGCCGTCCGTCCTGCTCCGTAACGGGTGGTACTGGGAGAACTACGCCGCGTCGGTCGACCAGGCTGCGGCGACCGGAGCCATCATCGGCAGCGGTGGCCAGGGTGTCCTCGCGGGTGCGGCACGTGCCGACTACGCCACCGCTGCGGTGGCCGTCCTACTTTCCGACGACCAGGCCGGCAAGGTCTACGAGCTGGGTGGCGAGCGTCTGACCTACGACGGCGTGGCCGATGCGATCGCCGCGGTCATCGGCTCCGGCGTCACCTACAAGGATCTGTCCACCGACGAGCACGTCGGTGCGCTCGAAGGTGCAGGTCTGCCCACCCCGGTCGCGCAGATGCTCGCGAGCGCCGACGCGGGCATCGCACGCGGGGATCTGGACACCGAGTCCGGTGTTCTGGCGAGGCTCCTCGGCCGCGAGCCCGTGTCGGCCGCCGACGCGTTGCGAGCTACCCGGAGCTGACACGGGAGCGGTACCGGCAGCTCGGTCGGGGTGCCGGTAGCGCCGTGACCCTTCTGTTACTTACCGTGATCTATTCGTGATCTTGCCGTCTGTGGGAACGTCACCCGGGTCCGGCAACATCATCGACACGGTGGTCCAGAGTCGGGCCCTTCGCTGAACACACCCGGTCGCGGCCGGGAAGCGCCGAAAAGGTACATCGATGACGTCACACACCCCGTCCACCGATCAACTCCCGATCTCCTTCACCATCGATGCCCCCGTCACCGGCTCGCCGACGCTCACCGTTCACGGCGACGTCGACCTGGTCACGGCTTTCGAGTTCGAAACCGCGCTACGGCATCGGCTGGCGGTCTCCGCCCTCGTCCTCGATCTCGGCGGCGTCGAATTCTTCAGTTCAGCCGGCGTGACGGCCATCGAGAACGCGCTGGCGGAGTCGCCGCACGCCATCGACCGCGTCATCGCGCCGTCGATGCGCGTACGGCGAACCCTCGGCGTTCTCGAGCTCGACCGACTGGTCCCGATCACGGTCGGAGAATGATCTTCACCGCGCCGTCCTGCTTCTTCTGAAAGATGTCGTAGGCGTGCGGTGCGTCGGTCAACGGCAGTGTATGCGTCGCGAAGTCGTCGACACCCAGCGGATCCGCATCGGTCAGCAGCGGCATGATGTCGTCGACCCACCGCTTCACGTTCGCCTGTCCCATGTGGAGGCGGATCTGCTTGTCGAACATCGTCATCATCGGCATGGGGTCCGCCGCGCCGCCGTAGACACCCGACAGTGAGATGGTTCCGCCGCGGCGCACGATGTCGACGGCGGAGTACACGGCGTCGAGTCGGTCTACTCCCGCTTTCTCCATCATCGGCTTCGCCAGTGCATCGGGAAGTAGACCGGCGAGCTGCTGCGCCGCCTTGGCCACCGGGGAACCGTGCGCCTCCATGCCGACGGCGTCGACGACGGAATCCGTTCCGCGGCCGTCGGTGAGGTCACGGATGGCATCCCCGACCTGTCCGCCGTGGGCGCGCAGATCGACGGTCTCGACACCGCGGGCGCGCGCACGCTCGAGGCGCTCCGGCACCCTGTCGACGCCGATGACCCGATAGCCCAGATGGATGCCGATGCGTGCGGCCATGTCGCCGATGGGGCCGAGTCCGAGAACCGTGAGTGTGCCGCCCTCGGGAACATCGGCGTACTGCACGGCCTGCCATGCTGTCGGCAGGACATCGGACAGGTAGACGAACCGGGAGTCGTCGGGACCCTCCGGCACCGCGATGTGAGTGAAGTCGGCGTGCGGGACCCGGAGGTACTCGGCCTGTCCGCCGGGCACGGATCCGTACAGCTCGGAGTAGCCGAACAACGCTGCGCCCATGCCGGATTCGCGAACCTGCGTCGTCTCGCACTGTGTGTAGAGCAGCTTGTCGCACATGTAGCACGAGCCACAGGAAATCTGGAACGGGATGACCACACGATCGCCGACCGACAGGTTCGACACCGCGCTTCCCACCTCACGCACGATGCCCATGGGCTCGTGGCCCAGGATGTCGCCCGCATTCATGAACGGGCCGAGCACCTCGTAGAGGTGCAGATCGGATCCGCAGATGTTGGTCGATGTCACTTCGATGATGGCGTCGGTGGGCTCCTGGATCACCGGATCCGGGACGGTATCGACTCGAACGTCACGCTTGCCGTGCCATGTCACTGCTTTCATGAGTGTTGCCTCTCAGAGAATGGGTGCGCCACCGGTGACACCGATGACCTGACCTGTGATGTAGCTGGATTCGCCCGACGCGAGGAACACGTAGGCGGGTGCGAGTTCGGCGGGTTGACCGGCGCGGCCCAGCGGTACCTGGTCACCGAAGCCGTCGACACTGTCCGACGGCATTGTCGCGGGAATCAATGGGGTCCAGATCGGCCCCGGCGCAACGACATTGATGCGGATTCCGCGAGGTGCCACCTCGGACGCCAGTCCTTTCGAGAAGTTGATGATGCCGGCCTTGGTGGTGGCGTAGTCGAGCAGCTCCGGTGACGGGGACACCCCTTGCACCGAGGCGGTGTTGACGATGGTCGCGCCCGGCTCCATCACCGACACGGCCTTTTTCGACAACCAGAACAGTGCGTACAGATTCGTCTTGAGAACTCGGTCGAACTGCTCGGTGCTGATGTCGGCGATGCCGCCGCTCTGCGCCATCTGGAACGCGGCGTTGTTCACCAGGATGTCCAGACCGCCGAGTTCGCGGAACGCCGTGTCGATCAGATCGTTGCAGTGCTCTTCGCTGCGGATGTCGCCCGGAGCCTTCACCGCCCGCCGGCCGGCCTCCTCGACGAGGCGCGCCGTCTGCGTCGCGTCCTCCTCCTCGGCGTCGAGATAGGACAGGACGACGTCCGCGCCTTCGCGCGCGAAGGCCAGCGCGACGGCCCGGCCGATGCCGCTGTCGGCGCCGGTGATCAGCGCTTTGCGGCCCGTGAGTCGGCCCGATCCCCGGTAGGTGCTCTCCCCGTGGTCGGGTGTGGTCCGGAGGTCGCCGGTCAGTCCCGGATGCGAGATCGGTTCCTGCCCTTCGCGATCCGGTACTCCGTACGCAGTCGTCGGGTCACGTTTGGTGTACTGGTCGACTGTCTCTTCGGTATTCGTCATCTTCGGCGGGTACCCGAAGGACGACGCCGGAACCACCCGTCAGGACTTGGGATGCAGCATTGCCCGCGAGATCTTCCCGGTCGGGGAGTGGACGACGTCGCCGTCCTGCAGGCTGACCACGCCACCGGCCCACGAGGGGTCGGTGTCGGCAGCGGACTGGGGATCGGTCGTTCCCTCCGCGTCCGTGCCGTCGTGGGTGCTGGTTTCAAGGGAGCGCCTGATCGACTCGTCGATCCCGACCAGCTCGCCCACCGCGTCGGCGAAGGTGTCCGTCGCCGCGTTGCCCCGTCGGACGACCATGTCGTGATGGAGACTGTCAACCAGGGATATCACGGTGCCCGGGGGCATGCCGGTGATGGTGGCGACCGCCCGCCCGACGACCGGTGTGGGGACCAGCGGGACGCGGAACTGCGGCCGCGCCAAGCCCGCGATGTCCGCGTAGCGCGAGAGCAGCTCGGGGTAGGTGAGCACTTCGGTTCCGCCGATGTCGAAGGATCCGGCGATCGGGTCGGCCTTCAGCGCGGCGGCGATGATCTGCAGGACATCGGTCGTGGCGATGGGCTGCACCTTGTTCACCATCCAACTGGGAACCGGGGTGACGGGCAGCCGCTCGACCATCTTGCGGACCAACTCGAACGACGTCGATCCCGCGCCCAGGATGATTGCCGCGCGCAGCACGGTGGCCGGCACCGACGAGTTGAGGAAGACTTCCTCGACCTGCAGGCGGGAGCGGATGTGGTCGGACAGCTCGATGTCGTCGTCGGGAACGTGCCCGGAAAGATAGACGATGCGGCCGACGCCGTGCTTCTCCGCGGCCGCGGCGACAGCCTGAGCTGCCTCGCGGTCTTTTTTGACGAAGTCGCCGTCGTCCATCGAATGCACCAGGTAGACCACCGCGTCGGCGCCGCTCACCGCGCTGTCGATGGAGTCGTGGTCGGTGATGTCGAAGTGCACCGGCGTCACGTCCTCGTTCCAGGCGAACGACGACGCTTTGCTGTCGTCGCGCATGGCCGCGAGGACGACGTGGCCGTCGCCGAGGAGGAAAGGAATGAGTCGGGAACCGATGTAGCCGGTGGACCCGGTGACGAGAATGCGCAACGACGTGCCTTTCGGTGGGTCGTCCTTGTTTACCCGAGGGGCCGTGCGGTCAATCCATAGGTGCCGACGGACACATATGTCCGGTCGGCACAGTGGGGTGTTCCGTTCAGCCCGCCCGACATGGATGGAGCAGCGTATGAGCGAGCGAGACATCACGTCGGCGTTGGCGCTGTTCGCCCGAGACCTGACGGCGCACGGCGACCTCGACACCAAGCTCAGAGAGATCACGCGAGCGGCATTGGACCTGGTCCCGGGCGCCGACGCGGCGGACATCGTGGAGATCGCCGGACGCAAGTCGACATTCACCTCGCACGGACCGACATCCGATCTCCCTCCCCGCCTCGACGCGCTGCAGATCGAGTTCGGCGAGGGTCCGTGTCTCGACGCGGCGACGTCGGTGGAAGTCGTGCGAGCGGACGATCTCACTCTCGAGATGCGGTGGCCGAAGTATGCGCCCGCAGCCGTCGAGGCCGGTGTGCGTAGTTCGCTGTCGTTCCAGCTGTTCACCCACAGGGACACGTTCGGCGCCCTCAACCTGTTCGCTCACGAACCGTCCGCCTTCAGCGACGAGGCGATCGCTGTGGGGGAGGCGCTGGCGACCCACGCGGCGATCGCTCTGACCTCCAGCCGGGTCGAGGACCAGCTCCACTCGGCCCTGGCGTCGCGCGACATCATCGGACAGGCCAAGGGAATGATCATGGAGCGGTTCGGTGTGGACGCCGAGCACGCGTTCTCCCTGCTGACCCGCCTGTCCCAGGATTCCAACACCGCGATCAGTCGGTTGTCGGCCGAGCTGGTGTCGAAGGGTTCCGAGTCGAAGAGCTCGGGGTCGACGGGCTGATCAGCGCGAGAATTCCGCGTACAGCTCCGGCAGGAACTGCGCGAGGTGGTTCATCTCCTGCCCGCAGTGCAGCATCAGGTCCCGACCGAGGTCCAGGCCCAGTTGCAGGTCCGTCGGGTCCACCGAGGCGCCTCGGGCGACGGCATTGGCTGCCTGCGTCAGATCGGGGACGTGCAGCCCCCGCAGGTTGAGGTGGAAACGGCTGCGCATCTCGGCGCCGCCGTCGATCGGCCGGACCTGATGGGCGAGCCACCCCAGGTCGACCGGTGCGATGCTGCTGCCGACGCGTCCGAAGATGATCGTCTGATCGGTCGGCACGGTGAATCCGTGAGCGACGGGGTCCCGGAAGTTGATCCCCAGCTGCTGCAGCTTGGGTCCCACGTACTCGTCGACGTATGTCGTGTTGCCGATGTACTTCTGCTTGTCCGGCAGCGACGTGCCCGTCAGATCGGTCGCCAATGACGCGTATTGGTGGGCGTCGGGATGCCACAACTTGTAGCGCGCGGCCTCGGTGGAATGCCATCCGAACCACCAGTCCCACATCGCCGCGGTGACGCCCGGCATCTCCGTCCGCGCCGCCACGAACACCACACCGTCGGCGCCCTGCCCGTATCCGGTTTCGACGGCCGATGTTCCGGTGGCGGCGAGGTCGTGGGTGATGTCGTCGAAGCGGGGCACCGCTGCCGCGGGCAGTGGGGGAGCAGCGACGGCGTCGAGCACGTGCTGCTGAGCGGGGGCGGTGCGCGGTTGCATGTACCTCGCGTAGGGCAGATCGACGTCGGCGCCCCGGTACCCCGGATAACGGTGCGTGTCGGCAGGCGCTCCGAGAGCGACGGGAGCGGCGGAACTTCGTGGTGCGACGGCGAGCGTGACAGCCCCGGCGGCGACAGCGGCAGCAGCGAAGAAGCCGCGGCGACCCATGGTTCGATTCCTCAACATCTGTATAGAAAACGGGTCGGTGGCTCCGGTGTCAAGAGCTTCTCCCCGGACCGGACATCGATGCGACGGCGGGCACGGATGTCCGATTGATTATCTTTCCGCACGTCAGGGCCGTAATATGCTCGACGTGGATCCAGCGAACAAGCCCAGTAGGCGGCTGCTCATCGCCGAAGCTGCCGTTCGTGTCCTGGCCGAACGCGGGCCGCGGGGGTTCACCCATCGCGCTGTCGACGAGGCCACCGGCCTCGGTGCCGGGGCCGTCAACTACCACGCGCCGAACCGCGCGACCTTGCTCGCGTTGGCCCTCGACGAGGTGTTCCGCCGCGATCTCGAGGTGGCCGCGCGGCACTTCGCCCTGCAGTCGTGGGAGCACGAAGCAGTCGTCGGTGCCCTCGTGGGGTTCGTCCGCGAGATGTGCAGCGACGCGCATCGCGGCCGGGTCATGGCGCGCCACCACCTCCTCGGCGAAGGCCTGGTGCGTCCCGAACTGAAGGCAGCGTTCGACTCGCAACTCGGGGCGTTCGTGGCCTTGGTGGCGTCCAAGATGGCCGAGGCGGGATACCCGGCCACCGTCGCATCCGCGGAGTTGTTCGCGATGTCGGTGGACGGTCTGCTGAGCAGACAGGTCGTGATCGGGTCGGAACCATTGCCGGACGACGAGATTCCGCGCATCGCGGAGATCATCGCGCGACGATGGTGACCATTCTTCGCGGCGTTTGAGTAACCGGTGAGCGGGAATGCATAGGTAACTGATGGCGGCAATTGTCGCCAGCGCACCGCTGCGCCGACGGAAGGTACTCGTGTGACGACGGTTCACCGCGACACGATCGATATGATTCGCGCTCACCCCGGTGTGTATGCCCCGCAGGACGACTCCCGACTGATGTGCGACGTCATGCCTGTAGCAGCATCGCCGCTCGATGCCCGAGTCCTGGACCTGTGCACCGGAACCGGCGTCCTCGCCCTGGAGGCGGCATGTCTCGGGGCTCGCGAGGTGCTCGCCTACGACCTCGACTCCCGTGCCGTCGCGTGCGCACTGGACAACGCCGATCGGATCGGCGTGACCGTCGATGCTCGGCAGGGAACTCTCGAGGACGCGCTTCTCGCGGCGCCCTTCGATCTGGTGGTGTCCAATCCTCCCTACGTTCCGTCGCCCGCCGCGCCCACCGGACGTGGAGTGCATCGCGCGTGGGATGCGGGTTCCGACGGCCGGATCGTCCTGGATCCGCTGTGTGACAACGCGTCCGATCTCCTCGTCCCGGGCGGCACGATGCTGATCGTGCAGTCCGAGTTCGCCGGGGAGGCGCGCACGGTCGAGCGCTTGCGTCGCTCCGGAACCACGGTGGACGTCGTCGCGCGTCGCCGCATCGCGTTCGGTCCGGTGATGCACGCACGTGCCGAGTGGCTCGAGTCGACGGGTGCGCTGCAGCCGGGCCGTCGTTCCGAGGAACTGGTGGTCATCCGTGCCCGACGCCCCTGACCCGCGGGCCGCCCGAGCCGTCCGGATGGTGCCCGGCGGCCCCGTCATGGTGGAGGGTCCCGTCGTCGTCGAACTCGACGACGGCACGAGCGTGCGTTCCGATCGGTTCATGGTGGCGCTGTGCGCGTGCCGCCGCAGCAAGAATTATCCCTTCTGCGACACCAGTCACCGTCGCAAGATCAGGGCGGCGGCGCCGACCACGGACTGACCGGGACGAAGTGGTTTCGCACGTCCGTCCGAGGGCACACCGGCGTCGTGCAAACAGACGAAGTCGCGACGGTCGCACCGTCGGAAACGCACTGGAAGCGGGTGCTGCGCGATCGAGGCCTGCGGGTGACGCGGCCCCGCATGCGAGTGCTTCGCGTGGTGGCCGAGCACCCGCACGTCGACGCCGGTTTCGTGGCGCGCACACTGTCGCCGCAGGGGATGTCCCGCCAGACCGTGTACGGGAACCTGGACGCCCTGGTGTCGGCGCGGTTGCTCCGCCGGATCGAGCCGGCCAACTCCCCCGCGCTGTACGAACTACGGGTGGACGGAGACGACCACCATCACCTGATGTGTCGGCAATGCCGGCAGGTGTTCGACACGTCGCTGACCACCGACGTCCGCCGCTCGACGGGCGACCCGGACGACTTCGCGGTCGACGGTATCGACGTCTTCTTCTGGGGGGTGTGCGGACGCTGTCGCGGTTCGCACGGATACGGCGAGGGTAACCACTCGACATGAGTGAAGACCGCGAGAAGATGCTGGCCGACCACCGCCGTCCCACCGACGCGGACGACGCCACGGTGTCCGCTGTGGGTTCGGTGTCCGAGGCCCTGGAGTGGGTGGAACGTGCACGCGGACAGCTGTATTCGTTCCATCAGATGATGGGGCACGCAGATCTGCAACTGGGTAAGGCTGCCGACGAGCTGCGGGAGGCCGGCCACACTGCTGCAGCCGACGCGCTCGAGGCAGAGGTCGTCGGACGCAACGTGATCGAGGGCCGATGGACCTTTCAGATCGTCGAGGATTTCGACGACGGGTACTGGTCCACGGTGCGCGAGCACGAGCGTCGGATCCGCGACGATCTGATGGGCGGCCGCAGACACGTCTTCGAGGCGGAGATGAAAGAGGACCGTCGCACCCACGGCCAACGAGGGCACGAAGCCACGCCCTGACCTTTCGAGACACGAGGAGAACGACGATGACAGTGACAGCAGACATGCTCGAGCACCTGCTGGAGGCACCCGACGGAACGTCGTTGGTGCTGCGTGACGGTCGGCCCGTCGTGACCGACGACGAGTCCGACTCCGTGTTGATCACCACGAAAGCGGCGATCGTGGAGCAACTGGGCGACGACCGTTCCCCGGAACGTCTGGCGACCGCGGCGGCCGCCCTGGACGACATGGTGGACAAACTCGGAGCCTGACCATTCCTTCCGGTTTTCTCGGTGAGAACGGTTTCTCCGTTCTTCGCGGGATATCTCAGCCGGGTCCGAGTACGACTCGCGAACCTGTTGGGACATACCATGACTCACTCCACCGGAAATATTCCTGCACCTCCGCCTCCGGTGTCCGCGGGCCCCCCGCCCGGCCGACACGCGGAGTACGAGCCGCAGTCGACGGCGTCCACGGCCAAGGATCAGGCCGCGGACGTCGCCGGTACTGCTGCCGACAAGACGAAGCACGTGGTATCCGTCGCGCAGGATCAGGCTGCGTCCGTCGCCGGCGAGGCGACCGACCGCGCGAAGGAACTCGCGCACCAGACTCGACGCGAACTGACGGATCAGGCAGGTGCGCAACAGAAGCGGGTCGCGTCCGGCCTGCGGTCCCTGGCCGACGAACTGGGTTCGATGGCCGACGGCTCGCAGAACCCGGGCGTGGCGACCGATCTGGCACGGCAGGCCGCCGAGCGCTCGCACACCATCGCATCGTGGTTGGACGACCGTGAACCGGGCCACGTCCTGGACGAGGTCACGGGCTTCGCACGCCGACGGCGGCGTCGAACCTCTCGCCACCACGACGACGGTCGGATACGCCGATCCGGGTGCGGGCGTCACCCCCGGTGGCGACATGCCACCCACCGGCGGCATTCCACCCGCCGGGGGTGTGCAGCCGTCGGGCTTCGGTGAGGCGATGGGTCCCCCCGACTTCGGCACCGATCCCACCGGGCGGCTGCCGTGACCGCACCGAACACCCGGTCGGACGGAAACCCGTCGATCGGTGAACTGCTCTCCAACGTCAGTGAGGATCTCTCGGTGCTGATGCGCCAGGAGCTCGCGCTGGCCAAGGCGGAGGCCCGTCAGACCGCCACCCGCGCCGGTAAAGGGGCCGGAATGCTCGCCGGTGCAGCAGTTGCCGGGTATTTCGTGCTGCTGTTCCTGTCGGTCGCTCTGTGGTGGAGCCTCGGCAACGCCATCGGGCGCGGATGGTCGGCACTGGTGGTGACCGTGATCTGGGCCGTCATCGCGGCCGTTCTCGCCGTGGTCGGGCGCTCGTCGCTGAAGTCGGCACCCGGGATGCCCCGCACCACCGACACCGTGAAGGACATCCCCGGGGCGCTCACACCCCACCCGGACACCGTCGCTCGAGACACGAGCGCACATCATGAGGAGAGGCGACCATGACCGAACCCGATGCGATCCGCGCGGACATCGAACGTACGCGGCGGACACTGAGCAACGACGTCGATACCCTTGCCTACGAGGCGAATCCAGCCACCATGGCGAAGCGCAAGGTCAGCAGTGTCACCGGAGCCGTGTCCGGTGTCCGGGACCGTGTGATGGGGTCCGCCCACGACACGACGTCGAGCGCGCAGTCGTCGCTGTCGTCGGCGGGGGACAAGGTCAAGGGTGCTCCGAGCGGTGTCGCGGGCGCCGCACGTGGCAACCCGTTGGCGGCCGGTCTGGTGGCATTCGGAGCGGGACTTATTGCCGCGTCGCTGCTCCCGGCGAGTTCGAAGGAGCAGCAGGCAGCGGAAACGCTGAAGGACAAGGCTTCCCCGTTGGTCGACGAGGCCAGGGATGTCGCGCAGAGCACGGCGGCCAACCTGAAGGAGCCGGCGAAGGACGCAGCGATGTCCGTCAAGGAGACCGCCACCGACGCCGTCGGCACCGTCAAGGACGAGGGCACGTCCGCGGCGCAGGATGTCGGCAACCAGGCCAAGGACGCGAAAGATACTGTTCAGCAGCAGAGCTGAGGCTCAGCCGACCTTCCTGCCGAAGAACGCACGACCCGTCGAGACCGTGAGGCCGAGCAGTCCGCGCATACCCCCGAGGGTCAGCGCGGTCGACCACACGGTCTCGGTGGTCGC